>DUHF01000320.1 GCA_013331015.1 Methanoregula sp. | reverse complement strand
TCTATGCATGCAGGGGCATTCCCGTCCTCCTGCGCAATGTCACCCTCTCGGATGACATCGCCTTCCGCTTTGCCAACCGCTCGTGGGAACGTTACCCGCTGACTGCCGACACATACGCAGACTGGGTGGCCGGATCCGCCGGCGATGTCATCAACGTCTTCCTCGACTACGAGACCTTCGGGGAGCATTTCTGGAAAGAGACCGGGATCTTCGATTTCCTGCGGGCACTTCCCGGCGAACTGGAGAAGCGGGGAGTAAAGAGCGTTCTCCCAAGCGATGTCGTGGCAGCACACCCTCCGGCAGAAAATATCGAAGTTCACGACAGCATATCGTGGGCGGATCTCGAGAAGGACACCTCGGCATGGATGGGCAATGACCGGCAGAAGACCGCGTTTTTTGCGGTGCAGAATGCCCGGCCGTACGCGGTGGACAAGCCGCTGTGGCGTTATCTCCAGACAAGCGACCACTTCTACTACATGGCCTCGAAGTACGGCACGTGCGGGGAAGTCCACGCCTACTTCAGCCACCATGATGCCGATGATGCGTTCAAGACGTACATGCGGGTTCTTGCCCATATGGAGGAGCGCAACATCCGCGTGATGAAGAACCGGAGATCGGCAAGAACCCTGCGGGTACTGGCGCCGGAGGACGCATTCCACTTCGCCGGCCCGGCCGGGTTCATCGGCCACACCGCGTACAGCCTTGACCAGTTCGAGGAACTCCTGCACGTAGTTCCCAAGGACTCGATCCAGTACCATGTCGGCCGCGGGGACTTTGTGAACTGGATCACCACGGTTCTTGAGGACCAGAAACTCGCGGAAGCCATCGGGGGGCTGACCGAACGCCACGATCTTGCAAAAGCCGTTAAAGAACGGAGGGAACTGTTATGGAGTCATATAAGGTAGCCTTCTTCTGCTGGGAGTCCATGTATGCCGAACGTGTCGGCGGGCTTGCAAGCGCAGCCACCAACCTTGCCGAAACGCTGGTGAAGCAGAACCACGAGGTTCACTTCTTCACGCGGGGAAACATCCCCGACCAGACCATCAATGGCGTGGATTACCATTACTGCCGGCCGGCAGGGAATAACATCGTTGAGTACTGCGACACCATGAGCAACCAGATGGTGGATCAGTTCGAAACGTTTGATGCCCGGCACAAGTTCGACTTCCTCCATTTCCATGACTGGCACCCGGTCCAGGCCCTCCACCAGCTCAAGGACCGGAACACCATCCTCACCTTCCACTCCACCGAGTTTGGCAGGAACGGCAACCAGTTCGGGGACTGGTGGGAGTTCAAGGAGATCTCCGGCAAGGAATGGTATGGCAGCCTCATTGCAAAACAGGTGACTGCGGTCTCTTCGACCATGAAGAACGAGGTGGAACACTTATACAACATCCCCGACTGGAAGTGCCGCGTCATCCCAAACGGCGTGGTGCCACAGCAGTACCGGGCGGAAGGAATCGATCCGGGCGAGGTGAAGAAAGCTTACGGCATTCACCCGTTCGCCCCGCTCATCCTCTTCATCGGCAGGCTCGTGTACCAGAAAGGCCCGGACCTCTTCATCGAGGCGATCCGCAAGGTCTGCCACCACCGCTGGGACGCACAGGTCATCGTTGCCGGGGACGGCGGCATGCGCCAGTACCTTGAATCACGGGCTGCTGACCTGCCGGTGAACTTTGTCGGTTACATCCCGGACTCGGAGTATATCCGGCTCCTCAATGCCTGTGATCTCGTGGTCATCCCGAGCAGGAACGAACCGTTCGGGCTTGTGCTCCTTGAAGCCTGGAGCGCGGAGAAGTGCGTGGTGGCTTCCGATGTCGGGGGCCTTGGGGAGAATATCGACGCGTTCGTCAACGGGATCAAGACTGACGTATCAGCCGAATCCCTCGCGTGGGGGATCAGGACCATGGTTGACGAGCCATGGAACGCCGGTGCTTTAGGGATGCGGGGTCGCCGGAAAGTGGACCGGGTCTTCCTCTGGGGCCCCATCGTGGAGCAGCTGACCGACACCTATGCCCGGGTCGTGGCATGAACCGGGAGATTGGCCGGCTGCACCGCGCATCCTTTTTTTCACCGGCCCGGTTGACCGGTGCATTCAATAAGAGGGGCAAGGAAACTCTCAACCAATAACCAACCACGAAAGGGTGAGCCTGCATGCACCACCAGAACTTCAAGGACACGATCGCCGCATCGCCCTATATCTTCACCATCGGCGTGGCCGGGGACAGCGGATCCGGCAAGACCACGTTCACGCAGGGGATCCGGAAGATCTTTGGAGACGACCTTGTCTCGACCATCACGCTTGACGACTACCATGCGCTTGACCGGAAAGCACGGGAGGAACAGGGAATAACGGCACTCCACCCGAAAGCCAACCGCATCGATGTGCTCGAACAGGACCTTATCCGGCTGCGCCGGGGAGTCCCCATCGAGAAGCCGGTATACAACCATGCCACCGGCACCTTCGATCCCCCGGTCGTGTTCCGGCCGCAGAAGATCCTCATCCTTGAGGGCCTGCACACGTTCTCCACGCCAACCCTCCGGAAGTATCTGGATTTTTGTCTCTTTGTCAACCCGGAGCGGGAGGTGAAATACGACTGGAAGATAAAGCGGGATGTCGAGAAACGGGGATATTCACGCGAGGAGGTTATGGCAGAAATCCGCGAGCGGGAGCCGGACTATGCCCAGTATGTGCTTCCCCAGAAATCATTCGCGGATGCGGTCATCACCATCGGGTACTCGGAGTACGGCAGGGATCTCGGGCAGGAACAGAACGTGTACCGCATCACCCTTGCCCAGAAGAAACTGCGCTGGAGCCTTGAGAATATCGACCTCTCACTCGACCTCTACTCCATCCTCTCCTTATCGGAGCGGAACTTCTCGCTCAGATTCGAAAAGAGCGAGCATGACGGCCACCAGATGGGGGAACTCATCATCGACGGGGAACTGAGCGGGCACGTGGTCGAAAGACTCGAGCACAGCATCGAACGCCAGACCCGGGTCCACCCGATCGCCATCTTCCGCAACCGGGAATACGTAACGGCCGGGGATCTTGCCCAGCTGATCGTCTGCTGGCGGATCATCCACCGCCGCATCTTCTTGGAGTCCTGCCGGTGAGGATATGAGAGATCCCGTTCAGGTTCCAGAGAGATCGCATTTTTGTCAACCGCAATGCGCATATAGCATTGCAGAATATCATCAACACGGGAGAGGTTAGGAAACGATGAAGCGAATCGGAGTGCTGACGGGAGGAGGTGACTGCCCCGGTCTCAATGCGGTGATCCGTGCCGTTGTCCGCTCGGGGCTGCCCCATGGTTTTGAGACCATCGGGATACGGAACGGGTGGCAGGGGCTCATTGACGGCGATGTTGAGCCGCTGACCGACTTCTCGGTCTCGGGTATCCTCCCAAAAGGCGGGACCATCCTTGGCACATCGAGGACAAACCCGCTTGCAAAGACCGCCGATTTCCAGAAGATCAAAGCCAACCTCAAAAAATTCGGTATCCACGCGCTTGTCGTTATCGGGGGTGACGGCACCCTCTCGGCAGCCCGCGATGTGGCAGGCGAGGGCATCAGCCTCGTGGGGGTCCCAAAAACCATCGACAACGACATCTCCGGCACCGATGTCACCTTCGGGTTCGACACCGCGGTTGCCACGGTCACCGAAGCCATCGACCGGCTCCACACCACCGCAGAATCCCACCACCGGATCATTGTCGTGGAAGTGATGGGCCGGAACGTGGGATGGATTGCCGTCACTGCCGGCCTTGCCGGGGGAGCTGACGAGATTTTGATCCCCGAGATCCATACCAGCATGGAAGAGGTCTGCAATAACCTCATGACAAGGTACCGGTCCGGCAAGAAGTTCTCGATTGTCGTGGTTGCAGAAGGGGTGAACCGGGAGACGCTCGGGCTTCCGCCGGTGCCGGAGGATCTGCGGGACGAGTGCGGCCATGAGAAGTTCGTGGGCATTGCCAATATACTCGGTAAAGAGATCGAGAACCGGATCGGGATCGAGACCCGGGTCACCATCCTCGGCCACGTCCAGCGGGGCGGTTCACCCACCGCATATGACCGGGTCCTTGCCACCCGGTACGGGGTTGCCGCGGTTGAACTCATCAACACCGGCGCATTTGGCAGGATGGTTGCACTCCGGGGCAACGAGATCATCGACATCCCGCTCGAGGAGGCGGTGGCGCACTTAAAGACCGTGGATCCGGCCTTTTACCGGATGGCAAAGACCGTGATTGGAGGCATGCAATGAAAAGAAAGGTGACCGAGATATTCGGCAGGTTCGATCCTGCCCGGCTCCGGGTGCACTGGGACGGCCCCATCGCGGAACCGGAATTACGGATGGCCGGTGACCTCAACGGGATCTTCGCCCGGAAGGGCTGTTCTGCGTCCGGCCCGCTCTATGCCATGTTCCGCGATCTTGCAAAGTCAGCAGCAGACCGCTGGTGGATGAGAGAGAACCACCTGCGGTACGACATCACGGTCATCCCGCCCCAAGTCATCTGCGGCGAGTTTGTCAAGACAAAGGGTCATTACCACCCGAAAAATGAGGCGGGATGGGGATTTCCGGAGGTGTACGAGGTACTGGAAGGAACTGCACACTACCTCCTCCAGCGGGAGGACACTACCGATGTTGTACTGGTTGTGGCAACCGCGGGGGACGTGGTGGTTGTCCCACCCGGTTACGGGCACGTCACCATCAACCCGACAACCGACCATGTGCTTCACATGGCAAACATCGTCTCCTCCCGGTTCACGAGCGATTATGCAAAATACGTGGAGAAAAAAGGGGCCGCGTACTATGAGATGGCGGACGGATCGTGGGTGAAAAACCGTGCTTATGAGAAAGTGCCGCCCCTGCGCTGCGTTGATGCCGGCAGATCCGGGACGACTATTCCCGGGCTGGACTTCCCGCTCTACCGGCTCATTGCACGGCGCGATCCCGTGCTCGGTTTTCTGAATTATCCGGAGAAATTCTCCTCCACTCTGGACAAATGAGCATGAATCGATCCGGTTCACACCCGAATCATGAAAATTCCCGGCAAGTCGAACAGATGTCCTCGCCCGCATCCTTGCACTCCTTATGGGGGCGGCAAGGCCCCCAACGTCGCGCAATGGTCGGGCTGCGGATGCGATTGTGCCCAATATGGCGTGCATGCAGGACACTCGGACAGAGGAACCCGGCGGGGTATTTTCATGGGAAAAACTCCTTCCGGAAATTGTTACCCCCCCTTGCGCCATCCCTGCCCCCAAGGGGGCGGGGGCGCATGCGATGCCTCCGAATTACCCGTACGGGACACTCCGTCAAAAATCGTTTTCACAAAACAGAAATTGAGGCCGCCGCGGGGCGCCCTTCGGGGCGGCGGCAGGCATCTTTATAGGGGTATGGGGGATCAGCCCCCATCTTTACTTCAAATGATTTCAACGACCTGTTTTTTACAAAAAAGTCCCCGATCTCCGGAATCCCTGATCCGGGGATACCAAAGACCCCCAGTTACCGGCTCTATCGAAATCCTTTTTTTTAAAACGCTCAGTGGAATTTGTGAAGGTGACCCCCTCACTCCCCCAGAGGGGGAGGCAGCCCAAGGGGGCGATCCCCCTTGACCCCCATTTTAGCAATTTTCATTCATAAATCCCTCTACCTCGTTCATGCTCCACGGNNGACCCCGAGCGCCCGTGGCTTCATCGTAATCGAATTCAGAAGGGTGGTTAGCATTTCTACAGAGCTCATTTACCATTTCCAGTTCAGCAGGATTGGCAGGATGACCACGGCAAGAAGGATCGCGAGCATGCCGTACGAGATGGCGCTGACCACTGAACCGGCGTACTGGAGGTAACCCCGCCGATCCATAAGCCGCTCGACACCCTCCTTGAGGATGTACCCCCCGTCCAGCGGGATGAGCGGGAGGGCATTGAATGTCCCGACAACGAAATTGAACCACCCGCACCAGAAGAGGATCTGGATTGCGAACCAGAACCCGGCAAACGGCACCTCCCACATCGTGCTGTCAACCGAATCGATCGTGAGCAGCCCGAATTGGCCCCAGCTGACCGGTTCCATGATCGTGTAGATGGGCGTTGCAAGCAGGATGATGACCCCAAACGGTGTGGTGAGCAGGCCAAACTGCTCCTTGACAAGCGGCGCATCATAGTAACTCACGCCCATGAACCCGCTCGTCTTGTCGCTCATATCCGCCGGCCAAGCGGCAAGCGTCAGCTGGTATTCGGTCGCAACCCCCTTGTGCTCGACTATAACGGGGATACGATCGCCGGGCACCGTTTTATCAAGGACTGCGGTCACATCCGCACGGTCGCTGATCAGGACCCCGTTGACTTCTTTTATGATCGAATTGGGCGGGAGCCCGGCAAGGTGTGCCGGGGTATCAACATACACCGCCTTAACCAGCGGGGTATTGATGGGAACCGCATACCCGAGCAGGGCGATCAACAGGGCAAAACAGAGGATCCCGGCAAGGATGTTGTTGGTGATACCTGCCCCAAACATCCGCATCTTGGGAAGTCCGGTGGAGCGTTCCTGGTCGCCCTCGTCCGGTTCGACAAACGCACCGATGGGAATGACCGCAAGGAGTATCCCCATTGATTTTACCCTTATGCCTTCCACCCGGCAGAGGATGGCATGACCGAACTCGTGGACAACCATGGTGACGAGGAGCCCGAACCAGACTGCAAACGTGAACGGGATGAAATCGTTCACGCCCGGTATGGCAAGCACGTTCTTGGGATCGTTTGCCATGGTCAGTTCCGGCTGCTGGACCATGATGTGCATCACCGATATGAGCAACATCAGGGTCATCAGGACAGAGACCAGCACCACCATGACCACCCCGATCGTGCCGTAAAACCGCAGGAACCGGGAAAACGGGATAGCATGGTCAAAAAAACCGACCCGTTCCGTCTTGACTGCCATCAGCGGACCGTAAAAGGTGATATGGTTCTGCCAGAGATTCTTCTTATGAATCGTGAACGCAACAAGGGCGTATGCGATTACGAGAAGAGCGATGAGGAGGATCCAGTCCATTATATAATTATGGCATTTCGGGTCACATAAAGGAATGGCTGATACTAAAAAAAGATCCCGTGACGGAAATCCCCGGCAGGCGTTAAAAGTCGCCCAGGTTACTCTGGGTTTTCTTTGCAAGGAGCGCACTGACCGTCTTCCAGCTCTTCCGGGCTATTGGAGGGGGGATGCGGTGCTCATCGATATATTCGCTCAGGTACCGGATCGTGACCGGATCCGACGGGTACCCGCTGCCGATCACCCCGTGTTTCTTTGCAAGGGCTTTTATCGCCCGGTCCCTTGTGACTTTTGCAATGATGCTTGCCGCCGAGACCACCGCGAACTTCTCATCGGCATGGTGCTCTGATACAATCTCGCAGTCATGCTCGAGGTTGCACCGGACCATCTCGGCATAGCGGAAGATGTTGACATCGCAGGCATCAACGTAGGCACACGACGGCGAGAGTTTCGAGATTACCCTCGCGTGCGCCCGGGCCACGGCCTGGTTTAAGGTCATCTCGGTCCGGATCGCATCGATCTCCTGCGCTTCGAGCTTCACGACGGCAACCCGGCACTGTTTTCTGATGATCGGATAGAGGCGCTCGCGCTCTTTTTCGGAGAGGAGTTTTGAGTCTTTGAGACCAAGCCCGTCAAGACTTGCATCATTTTGCACCCCCACGGCGGCAACAACCATGGGCCCCAGCACGGAACCTTTTCCCGCCTCGTCCACTCCGCATATCACAAGACAAGGTTGATGCACAAAATATTTCAATCCGGGTGATTGAAACCGGTAGTAATGTACATCATCATCGTGGGGCTTGGCGGTATTGGCAGGAATCTCGCAAGACTGGGCGTGGAGCACGCCCACAACGTGGTCGTCATCGACCAGGAAGAGTCCCGGTGCAGCGAGCTTTTGGAGCACTACGATGTACTGGCAGTTACCGGCAATTCCACCGACAAGACCACCCTTGAGGAGGCCGGCATTGAGCGGGCTGACGCCCTGATCGCCACCACCAGCGACGATTCCGTGAACCTGATGACCTGCTGGCTGGCAAAGAAGTTCCAGGTGCCAAACGTGGTCTCCATCGTAAACCAGCCGTCCCACTCGGACTTTTTTAAGGAAGTGGGTGTGCGGATCAGCGAGAACCCCGACGAACTCGTTGCTTCCCGCCTCTATTACTGGACGCAGAACCCCCAGCTCCAGCAGCTCGCCTCGATCCCCGGCGGCACCATCTTCGAGATCGTTGCCGAGGAAGGGGCCCCGATCGTGGATCACGAGATCCGCGAGCTCAAGGTCAAGGACTTTGTCTTCATCGCCATCAGGAGGGCCGGGGGCGTCCTCATCATCCCAAGCGGGAACGTGAAGATTTCGGCCGGGGATATCTTTACCGTGTTCACCAAAAAAGAAGGAGAGGATGACTGCCTGCGTCTCCTCAACAAGCAGCTCAAACGATCAGCGGAGTGATGCTGCAAGCGCGCCCAGCTCGAGCACCAGTTTCGGGTTGGCTTTGATGATCTCTTTTATCAGGTTGATGGTCGAGAACTCGGAGAGGTTCATGTTCGAGACCGAGTGGATGATCTCGTTGAGTTTCTCGTCGGGCTGCTTAATGAGGTACTCCTTGATGTGGTAGTTGCGCTCAATGGATTTTCCCATCTTTGACGCCCGCCATTCCTTGTCGTAGCGCATGAGCGCCTTTTTGGATACATCGCCCTTACCGATGCAGTCTGCGGCAACCTCTGCGGCAAGTTTGCCGGTATACATCGCGTTGTAGATGCCGCCGCCGGTTAGCGGGTCAACAACCCGTGCCGCGTCGCCGGCAATGACAAGACCGTCAGCAACCGTGCATTCGAGCGGCCGGCAGACCGAGACGCCGCCGGGGATGTACTCGATGGTCTTGCCATGCGGGAAGGTCTTTTTGACGAACTTGTCGAGATAGTCCTTTGCCCGGTGGCCGTCCCCGCTCTTCCGGCCGGAGATACCGATGCCCACGTTTGCGGTGCGTTTCCCCTTGGGGAAGACCCAGAGGTAGCCTTCGGGAGCAACGTCGTTACCGAGATAGAAGATGGTTGCACCCGGGTCGATATCGATGTCGGCCATCACGTACTGGACCGAGCTCATGATCTCGCGGACGGGAACGGTGGTATCGATCCCGCACCATTTCGAGAACTTGGACTCAACGCCGTCTGCGGCGATGACCACCTGCGCTTTGACGCTGGAAACCTTGCCGCAGTAATCGATCTTTGCTCCTTTCACCACGCCGTCTTCCAGGATCGGGGCACAGGCCCGGGACTTGACTGCCACATCGGCGCCGGCCTCTGCGGCTTTCCAGACCAGCTCACGGTCGAAGAACTTGCGGTCAAGGACATANNCCGACCTTGCCGCCGGCCATGGACGATTCGAGTTTCATGAAGAACCCATCGGGGGCAACGATCCCTGCACCGGTCATCTCGGCCGAGATCCAGCGCGGGTCCGGGTCGATGAACTCCTGGAGGGCTTCCTTGCCGATACCCTCCGCACAGCGGACAGGGGCGCCGATGGCCGGGCGCTTCTCGACAATCAGGGCCGAGAGACCTTTCTCGACAGCAGTCTTCGCCGCAATAGCCCCGGCAGGTCCGCCACCGATGACGAGAACGTCATACGTATTATTCATTGACTACCTCCAGGGCACCAAGGGGGCAGACCTTTGCACAGACTCCGCAGCTGGTGCAGGTCTTCTCGACCGATAAGTATGCGTCGATCAGTTCGAGGGCGCCTTCCGGGCAGACCGATACGCAGCATCCGCAGTATCCACAGATATCCCGATGTACTTTGAGCATTGCGCATAATGTTGGTGTTTTTCCTTCATTAATTGTTACGATTGCAAGGATCCCGCGATGAGAGAAAAAATGCGGACTTTCATCCGGGTTCGCTCCTGCATTTTCGGAAAGACAGCCATGATCCTCATCATTTTTGGCATGCGTTGAAACCGACCTAACAAGAGAGTAGTGTATAGCAGAACGTGACCGGAAACGGTTGCTGTCCTGCTACCGGAGACAAAAACCATGAACATACTCAGAGCAGAGTCCTTTGGTTCCCGGAGTTCCATCCGGAGCCTGAAGGCACCCGTGACCGGGATAAGCACTGCACCGGGTTATGGGACACCATGCCACGCATCATTCAGGAAAAAGAACACTACAGGAGGTGAGCCGGGAAACCCGCTCCCGTGCCGGTAATATTCTGATCTGCCACACGCTATCTCCAATAACGCATACCGGCCACCACACACCGGTTGTGCTCACACCTTTCGACAAGGTATCCATTTTTTTCTCATCACTATTCGACACCACCTTCATCTTCCCTGGCATCTGCAATCTCCTGTACCCGAAGTCCGCATGGCTGCCGCGATCATCCTGCAACGGTCTACGCGGTTGCGGACCGGTCGGACCTCTTATAAAAAAAATACCGGAACATCAGGTTCGTCCCGTTCATCCGGATACCGGGCGGAGGGCCCGGTGGCTGCGTGCTGCCCGCATGGCTCTTTGGCTGGCGGGACACCCGGGTCATCGGTATCATCCCTGCCGGCCGGATGCCGGCCTTGCTCCGCGTGGTCGCGGCGGCGCTCAGGGTGAGAGTGGTTGTCACGTATCAGCCGCCGATATCCGGGATGCCGCCCCTCCTTGTACCCGACGGAGCTGGCCCTCCACAAGGAACGTCACTTCCCCGGGATCGATTCTCCGACGGAGAGGTTCCGGGCTGGTCCATGACGAAAAATTCGGCAGGGGAAATGGTGCCAACACCAGTGAACGATTCCGCGTTAAAATACGTTTTTTGGCAAAAGAGCCAGTTTAAATCCGATAAAACCGTGCTCTTTAGCGGCCCGTGGAAATGCGCAAAAACCCGAACATCCTGCAGGAGTTCCGCTTCCGAGAGCCTGCCGGAAGCGCTTGAGGGACGAAATATTCACGCAGATCATGGGGGTGGAGATGGCGGGGATCCAGTTTTTTGAAAATATGAGACTTTTCCCAACCGGATAACGATAGACGGCTTCCAGGGGCATGGAAAAATGAGAGGTGCGGTTACCCAAACCCGCATCCTCCGTCGGAGAAGGCGGAACGGCAGGGGTGGACCGGGGAGGCAATACACTCTCCCGTTCGAAAACAGATCATTGTCCATGTCGGACTTATCGGGGCGCGGCACGAAAAAAAAACCGGCCCGCGATGCCCGCAATCAATCCGTTGCCGGCTCTAAAATAAAAAAAAATCCTCTCCATAAAATCCCTGATACTATTCAGACATTCCCGGGAGTTTTCGTTCACCCTTTGGCCCCGTGCCAAAGATCCTTGTTACCCGCATGCTCCAATAATTCCAAAAATCCCATTGAGCGGCCGGTTCTTGGAAACAGAAAAAAAACCGAACCATTCTCGGGCATGATCTATCTGTCCCGAACAACTCATTTTTTTACCGGTTACCATGAAGTACCAGACAATTGGAATTATCCTGCTTGCAGCACTCGTGCTCATCGTTGGTGCGTTTGCACATTCTGCCGGGACTGCATCGCAAGACGACACCACCACTGCACCAGCCGGCCCGATGGATCCCCTGTCCGCGATTATCGTGAGTGATAACAGCGTGCAGGCCGAAATCAGCATTGGCGACACTGTCGCGTACCACGCGAAGATGGAAGCGGAAGAAGACGGGACACCAGAACCTGAAACGCCGGAGATCGACCCCTGCTGTGCCTGGATGTACCGCTCCATTACGGCGGGAACCCGTGCACTCTGGGGTGACGAGATCCCCAAACGGTCCGATATCAGCGTTGCCAGTTACCTCCCGTCCTGCGGGGCGCTCCACACCGGCTGGTATGTCACCGGGACCGGGCCGGGAATGGATACTGCATCTGCCGGTCGGTTCATCCTC
>DUHF01000001.1 GCA_013331015.1 Methanoregula sp. | reverse complement strand
GACCGGGCGTCCAGAACACGGCTGCTGCAATCCCCGTACCACCCGGTCTTCACATCCGGGAAACAATCGAAGGCCGGGACATAGGGTTTGATATCAAGGAGGGGAGTGCCGTCAAGGATATCAACGTCTTCAACAACGAGTTCATGGTCATGGACGGAGACGAGCCGGACTATTGAAAGCCCGATCGCGTTCGGCCGCTTTGGTGCCCGGGTCGCGAAGATGCCGTGCGGGACGGTGTCAAGGTACGGGACAACCTCAAGAGCGTGCCCGGTGATCCGGTGGAACGCGTAGATGAGGATAAGGCGGGAAAATCCGCCGATGTCGCGGAGCCCGGCCCTGTACTCATCGTTGATTGACAGGGTGCCCCGGACCCCCGCAGCTCCCGCAGGCTGGACGGGCATACCTGCCGGATCGGAAAACGGCGTACGGATAATGCCGATGGGGGTGAAGGGGATCGGTGCAGGGTCGCCCCGGTCATTGACGGTACGGGAGATGGGGATGACCGCCGGGTCTTTGACCTTCGATGCCGGCATCATCCTGCAACCCCATGATCTGCCGGAACGGGCTGGTCTGCGTTCGGGTCAACCTGCACATCAGACTGCAGGACCATCCATACGGCGCAGAGTGCGGTTGTCAGGAATCCGGACAGGAGGATCGCTGCATTGGGCAGGACGAAAAGGAACAGGAGGGACTGGAACACCAGAAGGATCGCACAATGCTGGACATGAAAACGCGGTATCCGCAGGTCATGGATATCGCACGGGCGGATGGAGCCATGGACATTCAGATGACAAAACGGGAATAGCGGAGTGATCCCTTTGCGTGTGCAGAGATCCTGACACAAATGGATGACCATGCCAAGGAAGAGGCCGGCGGAGAACGCAAGGGCGATCATCCCTCCATAGCTATCAGGGGCCAGCACGGTGACCGCAAGCGCCGGACTCGTGTAAATCGTACCGAACAGGACGATGCCAAAGACCGAATGCGTGATTCGTTTATCACCGGGACTCACCCGTATGCCTGGCAGAAGATTGAGTATTCTGCACATGACCGGGACTGCAATTTTCCGGCCGGTCTGTACAATGAACCATGAGATGGTGAGGAGCCGCGTCTTTGACGGCCTCTTCATGTGAATATCGGGAAGGATCGTTCCGGTGCAGGTACCGGCCAGGAGAAAGATGAGGATCCAGGGATCCGTTCCGGCAACTGCGGTACAAAAAAATGACCCGCAGATGAGGGTAAGGACAAGGTGGTGACGCGTTATCATGGCAGATCAGTTCGCTTCGCAGTTGGTGTTGTTGGTGTGCCACAGCAAGGCCAGGAAGTCCAGAGATCGGGAACCTGTACCCGGGTAAGGATCCCGGAGGCAGGCGAATTCCATGGCGTCTTTGTGAGAGTATGAGACAATATAGGGTAAGAACGCGGTTTGTTATAATAGTTTTCATTTAACTAACAACAAAAGTAAATCAAAACTTTTTTATTACAACTGATCCGATTCATACTTCCGGAAACGATCAGTATGTCACAAATCCCAAACCCGTCCAGAACCCTGTTCATCGGTATCGCATTTGTCCTCCTCCTCATCGCTGCGGCCTGTGCCGGTTGCTCATCATCAGCACAGAACACCGGGCCGGCGGCAACAACACCTCACGCAGCAGCACCGCAAAGCATCCTTGTCTTCTCCGGTGCAGGGCTCAAGGCCCCGATGCAGGAGATCGGGCCCGCATTCACGGAAAAGTACGGTATCGCTGTAGAATATAAGTACGCAGGAAGCGGGACGCAGATCTCCCAGATGAACCTCACCCGGAAAGGCGATGTCTTCATGCCCGGCTCAACAAACGAATGGAAGATTGCAAAGGCACAGGGTCTCGTTGATTCGTACGAACTCGTCGCGTACCATGTGCCGGTGATCGTAACGCAGAAAGGCAACCCGAAAAATATTGCAACCCTTACCGATCTGGCAAAGCCCGGTCTGAAGCTTGCTCTCGGGGATGCCGCTGCCACCGCTATCGGAAAAGCAGGAACAAAGATGTTCAAACGGCTCAACATCACCGATGCTATTGAGAAGAATGTCGTCACCCGGACCCCGACCATCAACGAGCTGGTCGTGATCATGAATACCGGACAGGCCGATGCAGCGATCGTTACGCTCGATAATGTCAGGACTGATACCATGGACGCTGTCCCGATTCCCGTCTCTGAAAACGAAATTATGGTGACCCCCATCGGCCCGACAACCTATACTGAGAAGGCCGATGCGGCAGCGAAGTTTGTCGCGTATGTTGCCTCAGACGAGGGAAAGGCATTCTTTGTCAGGCACGGGTTCCCGGCATACCCGGATCCGGCCTATGCAACTATCAACATCTGATGCTAAACAATATAGGAAAGATAACCATGACAGATTTCCAGCCAATCGGGATTGTTCATTCATCCCTTCAGACCAAAGGGGCTCCCCCCATCCAGAGCTCCTTCTCGCAGGCAGCGGGAACAATTGAGATTTTTCCCCGGTACCTGGAGGGACTCCGTGACATCGGGCAGTTCACGCACCTCATTGTCCTGTACCATTTCCACCAGTCAGACTCGCAGGCCCTTTCTGAAAAACCACTTGTTGACGGCAATGCAAACCACGGTATCTTTGCCACCCGCCATTTCAACCGGCCCAACCCCATCGGAATCTCGTACGTTGCCCTGACCGGAATCGAAGACGGAAACTTGTCCGTTTTGGGCCTTGACATCCTCAATGGCACACCGGTCCTTGACATCAAACCCTATATTCCGGCTTTCGATGTTATCCCCGGCGCCGGTTCCGGGTGGGTCACTGAAAAGCATGTTGCACAGATTCGTGCCGCAGGTGCCGGTAGTATTTCGGGCCCTGCAGGCGGCAATACCCGCTGATACGTTACGGATGATCCCGATGCGGAAAGTGTCGCTTGCCATTACCGTTCTCCTTTTTCTTGCCATCAGCGTCACGCTCCTTGGACTTGTCCTCTATTCCCCGCTCCCGGTCCTTGCCGCAAGCATGGCAAACCCCGAGATCCAGTTTGCGATCGTCTTGAGCATCGTAACGGGTATTGCATCGACAGTCATCTGCATCGCGGTCGCAATCCCGGTTGCCTATGCGCTTGTCCGGTATTCGTTTCCCGGAAAGCGGATGGCAACCCTTGTCCTGACCCTTCCCCTCACCCTCCCTCCCCTTGTTGCCGGCATTGCTCTCCTTCTCTTCTTCGGAACTACCCCGTGGGGAAAGGCACTCGAGAGTGCCGGTTTTGCCGTCATCTTCACCCCGCTTGGCATCGTGGTTGCCCAGGTCTTCGTCAACCTCCCCTACATGGTCCGGATCATGCGATCCGCGTTCGCCTCCATCAACCCGCGGTTCGAGCACGTTGCAAAGACACTCGGCTGTACGGAGTCAGGAGCATTCTTCCAGGTCACCCTGCCGATGGCCCGCCACGGGCTCCTTGCCGGTACGGTCGTGACCTGGTCCAAAGCCATGGGGGAGTTCGGCGCCGTACTGATGCTTGCCGGTGCAACCACCATGCGGACCGAGACCCTCCCTATCGCCCTGTACCTCAACATCTCCACGGGAGATGTTGACCTTGCAGTCGCTGCAGCAACGATCCTCATCCTCATCTCGCTTGCCGCGCTCTGCTGTGTCGAATACCTTGACCGGGATGTGAACGTCTTTTAGGTGACCAGCATGCTCAGCATAGAATCACTCTCAATCCGGCTCGGGGAATTTTCTGTACAGGATATCTCCCTTACAATACCGGACGGCGAGTATTTCATCATCATCGGGCCCACCGGGGCCGGTAAGACCGTCCTTCTGGAGACCATTGCCGGAATCCACCCTCCCGAGAGCGGCAGGATCCTGCTGGACGGAAAGGATATCACCGCACTCGAACCCCGCGACCGGAATATCGGCATGGTGTACCAGGACTACATGCTCTTTCCCCATCTCACGGTCGCGGAAAATATCGCTTTTGGCCTGCGACAGCGGCGGGTTCTAAAACGGGAGCAGGAAGACGCGGTGCGTGAAATGGGCCAGCTCCTTGGCATCTCCCACCTGCTCGACCGGTACCCGGTCACGCTCTCCGGTGGGGAACAGCAGCGGGTCGCCCTTGCGCGTGCCATGGTCCTGAAACCCCGGATCCTCCTGCTGGACGAGCCAATGAGCGCGCTCGACAGCCGTACGCGGGAACGGATCAGCCGGGAACTCTCGGATATCAGGAGAGCCACCGGCACGACCATCGTCCAGATCACCCACCATTTCGAGGAGGTGCACACGCTTGCCGACCGTATCGCCATCATGCAGGATGGGACGGTGGTCCAGGTGGGAGAACCGTCCGAGGTGTTCCTTCACCCGGCTACAACCTTTGCCGCGGAGTTCCTCTGCATCGGCAATATCATCCGGGGAACTTCGTCGCGGCAGGGCAGGCTTGCCCGGATCGAGGCGGGGGGGCAGGTCTTCTATGCGGCATCGGATATCACCGGCAGTGTTGTTGCAACCCTGCACCCGGAAGATGTTATCATCTCCCTTGAACCGTTCGTCTCCAGCGCCCGCAACTGCCTGCCGGGAACGGTCACGGAGATTGTCCCGGTCGGGAGCGTGGTCCGGATCATCCTCGATGTCGGGTTCCCGCTCACCGCGATCCTGACCCGCGAGAGCTGCTCTGATATGATGCTGACAAATGCCGGCCGGGTCTATGCAACATTCAAGGCATCGGCCGTGCATGTCATTCCGGCAGCTGCACAGGAACCGGAAGACCGTGATTGAAAAAAGGGTGGCTGCAGGGTAATTCTGCCACCAGAACAGAATACATTCCCACGTTTAGCCAGGCTCGTTATTCTTCAGGCCGCCAACAGGATCGGAGGGTTGAAGACCGGAAGCGGGAGAGCCAGGCATGCAGAACGACCGGTTCGGCCGGGCGGTTTCCGGATCACGGCCATAGAAACGACGGTAAAACAGGGCTGTTTCAGCGTCAAGGTCAAACGAGCACCGGTCCGGGTGCAGGATGTTCGCAATGGCCATGAGACCGAGAACAAAGCGGGGACTGCCGAAGTCCCAGCCGGGAGGCAGGGCATAGACCGCGCCTCGGGAGACCGCTTCGGCCCTCAAACCCAGTTCAGTACAGGTGCGGAGGTAGTCCTCCGGGGGCGCTGACAGGAAACCCGAGATGATGAGGATCGAAGGGTTGAGCGCGGAAAATTCGTCCACGGAGAGGTTCACTCCCGGTTTTCCTTTCCGCACAATCTGCCGGTTCACCACCTCGCCTCCGGCAGTCTCAGCCAGGCAGACCTCAAACCGGCCGGCATTGAGGGCAAACAGGGGCGTCCCCATCGAATAATAAACCCGGGGCCGGGGATTATCGCAAACTGAGTATCGAACAGTTTCGATCCGACCGGATATATAGTCATGGAGCACCGCTGCCTCTTTAGACCTCCCGCACCGGACCCCGATATCCTCAATCAGCCCGAGATACCCGTCGATAGTCTGGATCCGGTCATGGAGTCCCCCGATAAACTCCTCCTTTGCGATCCCGGGCCAGAACCCGGGTGGAGCCGGGCTCTCCCCGCTCACGAGGCAGACACGGATCGCCTCTGCCATCTCCAGTGCGCGGGTCGGGCGATATCCCCCAAGCATGCCGGGCTCATCGAAACCGACAGCAGAGATCTCACCAATTACGGGAACGGAAACGCCGCAGGAGCACCGTGCCCCGTTACGGGCCCGCAGGGTACGTGCTCCCATGGGACCATAGAACTCCCGCGCGAAGATCGTCTCGCCGCAGGACGGGCAGACGGTATCGAGACACCGGGTCCCGGGAGAGTTGAAGAGATAGACATATGGCAGGATATCGTGCAGGGCATCGCAGAGTCTTTCCGATTCAAGGATTGTCGGCTCTTCACTGAGCCCGGCGTCTCCAAAGGGAACAAAACGCATCACCTGAAGGGGAATATCGGGCGAAATGGCAGCAAGGTGCCGGGCCACCTCCAGTACTTCATCCTCACCACCTTTCAGGTACATGACCGATGCCTCGACATGGACACCGGCTTCAGCCAGAGTCCTGATATTCCTGAAGACCGGTGCGGCATGTGCAGCGCGGCATGCAAGATACCGGTTATCCGAGATACCTTTGAGACCGATGTTGACAAAATCAAGGAACGGAACAAGTTCTTCCAGCGCCTCGCTTGTAAAGTACCCGTTGGTCGAACAGCCCGTTGTCAGCCCGGCACCCTTTGCCTCCCGCGCAAGGCGGATGAACGAAGGCAGCGCAACGGCCGGTTCGTTGAGGCAGAACACGATGCCAGAACAGCCCTCGTCCTTTGCACGTGCCACAACTGCCGGGGGCGGGATGGTTTTGAGTGCGTGGGCCATGCCTTCAATATCCCCGATCAACACACCGGAGACACAGCCCGGGCAGGAGAAGGTACAACCAACACTGCTCACCTGGAGCAGTTTCGCCCGCGGGGCAAAGTGGAGGAGGGGGATTGTCTCGATAGAGACCGGCATCACGGTGAGGTAGGAATCCGGGTATTTCTCGTGGATTACTCCTCCGGTGTTTGTGTACATCCGGCATATCCCGGTCCCGCCTTCAGTGATGGTGCACCGGTGTTCACAGATTGTGCATTTCATGGGGGTGCCTCCCGCCTCATCACAACCCAGACACCTGAATCATCATTGAGCAGATTGCTCGTGACACCCTCAATGCCAGAGAGTGCCTGACAGAACCGATCCGTTGTTTCCTTGGACATATTTGCCTTGTAGAAGTCTTCCCAGCCGGGTTTTCTTTTTGCCATGGCGGAAACGATCCGGTCCCGGAGATCAGCGTTCCCAAACCCACCCCCGATAAAAGCCATACCCCCGGGCCGGAGGACGCGGGCAGTCTCGCAAAACGCCGCATGCAGATCGTCCCAGAAATATACCGAGCCGCGGCTGACCACGAGATCGACCGAAGCATCCGGCAGGGGTATTTCCCGGACATCCCCGGCAAGGGGAATGACCTTCCCCTCCAGCCCCGCATTGCATAGGTTTTTTCCAATAATGTTCTGGACATCCGTAGACCGATCAAGGGCATACACCTTCATCGCCGATGCCTGTGCAACGGCCATAGCGAGGTGCCCGGGCCCGCTGCCGATATCAAGACATGTGCCTTCCCGTAGCCCGAAGCCCGCGAGGAAACACTCTGCGAGCACAGGGTAGACGGGAGCAAAGAGGGTCTTTGCAATCCGGTCCATCTCCTCCGGGTTCTGTTTTCTTTCTTGTGTGTTCTTATTCATCTCTGGTGCTCCATAGGGTGCTTTCAGGTGTACCGGAGGTATCGTATACCACAGCCCCCGGCTTTAGCGGGTAAGGCAGATCCAGTACCCGGAATCGTCATCAATAATATCATACTCAAAGATACCGGCAGCCGCAAGCGCCGACCGTACGATATGCGGGCTGCAGTTCCGGTACCACCCTTTCCGCTTCTCTTCCCATGACCGATCGCGCTCCTGCATCGTTCTTTCAATCTCATCGCGGAGGTGTGCATTACCAAACCCGCCTCCAATATATGCCATCCCGCCGGGCCGGAGGACCCGCCGACATTCCGAAAATCCCTGCGACAGGTTCCTCCAGAAGAAGAACGAGCCGCGACTCACGACAAGATCCAGCGATGCGTCATCAAGCGGGACCTTATGAACGTCCCCATGAACCGGAATAACACGTTTTTCCATCCCGTACTTCGCGATATTCTTTGTTGCTATGTCGTACATCGGGCGGGCATTGTCCAGTGCATAGACTCTCAGGTCCGAGAGCGTGGCAAGAGCAATCGCGAGATGTCCCGGCCCGCTCCCGATATCGAGACACGTGCCGCGGTCAATACCTGCTTTCCTGAGGATCTGGTCTGCGATGACCGGATAGATGGGGAAGAAGACCGTCTGCGCAATCTCATTATAAGCGGCGGCGCTCTCACCGGTATGACTGACGCCCTCTTTTTTCATCGCTGTCAGGTACCCGCCCATTCCAGTCACCTCAGCGAGGGGTCAAGCAGGCTCTCAACGTCACTGTCCGAGAGATCGTAGTGGTAGAATTTCTGGTAAAATTCTCTGGTGAGCGCCGGCATGTCGAGGTCGCTGAACATCTCCGGGTACAGGACCTTTGCCGTCCACGGGATACCGATAATCCGGTTGACACCGGGCGGACGGTCGAACCATGGGAACGGCGATTGAGGGACGAGATAGACCCGGTGGTCCTTCACCGCCGGGATATCTTTCCAGAGCGGATCGCTGTAAACAGCGGCGTAGAAGGTCGGGTCGCCGACAATGATTACCCCGGGGTTCCATCGTGTAACCTGCTCCATGGATACCGGTGTCTGGCCCATGCCAGGCGTGATGGCGCAGTCGGCAACATTGATCCCTCCGGCCAACTCGATCAGTTCCGAGTGCATCGACCCGGTCGGATCGGTCAGGAGCCCTTTTGGACCTTCCGCATAATAGACCCGAACTTTCTCGCTCGTTGGGATCGTCGCGACACGCGAAGTCACAATTGACAGGACCCGGTTGTAAAACTCCGAGAGCGATGCAGCCTGTTCTTCAGCTCCGAGAAGGTCCCCAAGGAAACGGATTGAATTATCATACTGGGTGGCGGTCCGGGCATCAAGAACACCGACACTGGGAATTGCACCGAACTTTTTCTGGCGCTCCTCAAGGGTTGCCACAAAATTGCCAACACCGACATCGCCGTCAATGATGATATCGGGATCCATCTCAATGAATGTCTCGAAGTTACCGGTCGTTTTGCCGAACCAGCCGCCGACATTGGGCAGTGCCCGGTATTTTTCCGGCATGTACACGTTCCCGTTCTGTTTGTTGGGTTCAAAATTGACGCCAATCAGCTTGTCCGGGGCAAGCACGAACACCGCGATGGTTGTCGGCGGGGCAGTACTAAGGACGCGAGTGATCGGCTGCGGAATTTCCAGGGTCCGGTTCACCATATCCGTGATGGCCCGGGTGTCCGCTGAGGTCTGTAATGCGGGCTGTGCAGTTGTGCACCCCGGCAGAATAACGGCGATGCAGATGAGAAGTGAGGCGAGAGCAAACAGGATAACAGGTCTATTACGCATATTCATCAACTCTTGTATTTTCCCAGGACTGAAGCAGAGTGGCATTTGTAGCCACATCCGGCAGAGTACCCGGTGAGGTTTCCGGTATATCGTCAATCACCCGGGCTAATAAACATTTTCATTTAATATTGTCCAAAAGTTAATTTTTTTTAGTTTACAAATTGCTCGGACAAAAAGCATCAGGCAGATCTTTGGTTCCGTATGATGATCCGGTCTGCCGATTTGCCAAAGAAGTGATACCCCGACCCCCCTTCACTGAGGATATCCAGGAGATCATCCGGACGATAGACAAGATCGCCCCCAAGAACAGAAACCCCCCTGCGGAAGAATGCCGCTGGCAACATGCTCGCCGTCGGCCCGACTACGACTACGTGTGTTCCAGGCTTCGCGGCCGCAAGGATCGGTTCTAACGAGTGGAACAGGATCGATGTCCCAGTGATGACCAGCAGATCGGCTTTTGCCACAACCTCAGCGGTCCGTTCGACCGACACCCAGAACGGCAGCTCATCGGGCTTGAGGGTCCGGGGGTCCATCTCGATGACGGCATACGGTTTCTCGCGCTGCTTGAGCCGTTTCAGGATAGGTACCAGCGCCCCGACAACAACAACCTCTGCTTCGTCCGGGATCTCGACGGTATCGAGCGCATCGGATCCGCGTTCGAGCGAATAATCCTGCGGGGGATCCTGCTCCCAGCAGGACGCGGAGAGGGCATTGACAACCGCGATACCAATCGCCCGCTTGATCGGGCTTTTGTCAAAGACCGTTGATAAGAAATCCTCGACCGGCCTGCCCCGGAACTTTCCGGTCCATGGAGAGGCCCGCAGTGAACTCGGGCAGCAGACCGCTTCCGGTATCTCTTTTATCGGCGTGAAGCAGAGACCCCCGTGCCCGTTACTCAGTTTGACACCGGTAAAAAAGATCCCGATGACGACTCGCTCGACCGATATGCCGGCAAGCTCGTCCCCGAACCGGGACCGCAGCTCCGCTATCGTCTCCCGGAGGATAGCCCCTTTATCAAATGACGGGCTTTGATCGGGAAGACCGGTAGCTGTGCCGGAAGCCGTCTTCACCGGCACGATTCACACCCGCACGATCCTTTGTACTCAGGGGCCGGGATTTTTTGTTCCGGTACTTTCTCTGCAACATGGACATGGGACTGCCCGAAATTGCTCCGGACGGTTGTTTTCTTTGTCACGACAAGACCTTTCGAAAACATGCCGCTTGTAAAATCTTTCGGGTGGCAGAGCGGGTGCCCGTAACTGTGGATGGAACGATCGAGCTCGCTTATTCCTGCCGATCCTTCCCCGCAAACCGGCCCGCAGAACCAGTGGTTGGAGACAAAGAGCCCCCCCGGCTTCAGGCCCGCGGCAACCTTGCCGAAGATCGCGGGCAGATCCGCCCGGAACTTGTAGAGCAGGTGGGAGATCATCACGATATCGTACCCGCTGCCGGGATCGTCGGTGACGATGTCCCCGCCCCGGACCGTGATCCGGTCCTCCATGCCATAGGCGCGGATAAATTCTTCGGTGATACCGATCACATGGGGTTTGTCGAAGACGACCGCATGGAGCTTGGGATTCTTCTGGCAGGCAGCGATGGCATAGAGCCCATGCCCTCCCCCGACATCAAGGAGCTTCGTAGCCGTGTCAAACCCGTCCCATGCGGCAAGGATCCTTGTCACGTCCTGCACTTCCCCGCGGAGGGTCCGCTCGGCAAGGGCCCGGAGGAACTGTGGGCCAGGGCCAGCTGAAAAACCGGTGTTCTTCGGGACCGTCTGGGCGAGAGTGTCCTCAAGATGGCTCCACTGACCCTGCTCGTCCGATGCATTCAGGATCCAGTCCCCCTGGTATGCTGCGCTTCGTTTCACGAGAAGGCGGCCTGCTGTCTCATTGTTGGAAAACCGATCGTCCTTTTGCGCGAGAAGACCCAGTTCAGCAAGGGTCTGGAAAAGGCTCCGGGTGAACATGCCATTGATCGACAGTGCACTCCCGATCTCCTCCCGGGTCGCTGGGCCGTGCTCGTCCAGCCAGTCAAAAAGGCCAAGCGAGAGTGCCGCCCGGAGCACCTGGTAGGTCTTGTAGCCGTCAACGATACGGTCGATGGCGGAGATCTCCTCCCCCACCGCAATTTCACTGATTTCTGGTATCATGATACTCATCCTTCCTGACCACGGTCATCCATGCGACGTGGTATTGAGAAACGCCTCGTACTCTGTATCGGTGAGCGCGTAATGGTAGAAGGTCTGATAGAATTCCTGTGTCTCGGCTCTCAGGTTAATATCAGAAAATTGCTCCGGGTACAGGGTCTTGGCAAGCCACAGGATGCCCAGCGGGGCTTCCGGCGAGGGCCGGTCCCACCAGAACGATCCGATTGGGCAGGGATAGATCTGGTGGTTTTTTACCGCAGCGATGCTGCCCAGCTGGGCATTATTCCTGACATCCCCGACCGGAATGAACGTACCCTCGTTGCTGCTGATGATGATAACCTCCGGGTCCCATTTCACCACCTGTTCCAACGAAGTGTCGCGATTCGTCCCGAGATCCTCTGCCACGTTGATTCCCCCGGCTGCGGTGATATATTCCTGTCCCCACCACGCACCACCGTTGGTGTGCGTCGTCTTCCCGAGCATGTAGTAGACACGCTTTTTCTCATTTGGGGGAATCTGCGAGACGCGTTGCTGGACAAGCGAGAGTTTCTCATCCCAGTACGCGAGCAGGGCATCGGCATCGCTCTTTTTGCCAAGGACTTCACCAATCATGGCGAATTCCCGTTTCATCAGGCTCATGTTGCCGCGCCCGGTCATAACGGTGACGACCGGTATCCCGCTCTCGCGGATCTTCGCATTCCCTTTCTCTGACGTCACGCTTGCTATCACGAGGTCCGGGCGGAGCGTTAGGATCTCCTCGACATTGACCTCATCAAAAGACCCGGCATCAGTCACGTTCCCGAACCGGGGCTGCATGACTCTGAGCTGGGGCATGACACACTTGGCCGGCTGGGCAACGATCATACCCGACCCGCCAAGAACCATCACTTCGTGCGTTGCCCCGCCGCAGCAGGTGATGGCGATGCGGCTGATGTTTGCCGGAATGGTGACGGTATTTCCGGCCATATCGGTGATGATCCGTGTCCCGTCTGTACTCGTTTGGCCTGCGGTTGTGGGCATTGCCACGACCGCAACAATCGCGATCGCTGCCCCAATGAGAATGATCCCTGCAAGCAGGATTCGTGTTGTGTTGTTCAACCCGTTTCGTTTCTGTTCTGTTCCCATGATGACACTCCGTTATTGTACCAATTCCGCCTGCGCCAGAACCGCATGGTCAAACGATCGCGGCACGGACAGGACTTATTCTACCGTATCGATGCCCTGAAGACGGGGCGTTCTCCGGTGCACGCGGGTTCATGATGCCCGTGGCACCGACATTGGCCGGCCCGGTGCGGCACGCAGACATGGCGCTCGACCGTGTGGCTGTACGCGATCGAGACATCCACCCCGTAGGTCTCCTTCAGGTTCTCTTCCGTGACAACCTCCTCGGCAAGACCATACGCCATGAACGAGCCGTGCTGCATGATCGCCACATTGTTGGAGGTGAGGAACGCATGGTCGGGGAAATGCGAGCTCATGATCACCGAGAGCCCTTCGGTTGCAAGCCGGTCGATGATCTCCAGCACCCGGATCTGGTTGCCAAAATCGAGGTGCGATGTCGGCTCATCGAGCAGCAGTACTTCAGGCTCCTGAGCCAGCGCCCGCGCAATCATGGCAAGCTGGTACTCCCCACCGCTGATCGCGCTCACCGGCTTGTCGGCAATCTTCCGGATACCGACAAGGTCGATAGCTGCATCTGCCTTTGCTCTGTCCTCCCGCCCGGGCGAGGCAAAGAGCCCGAGGTGCGGGGCACGACCCATGAGGACGAAATCCCGGACCGGAAACGGGAAGACAATTTCGTGGGCCTGCGGCACGTACCCGATGACCTTGGCCACATCGCGGGGGGGGAGGGACCGGATGTTGTTACCATGGAGTTGGATTGTACCGGCGCAGAGTGGGTTGAGGTTGGCAAGGCACCGTATCAGCGTGGATTTGCCGATGCCGTTTGGCCCGAGAATGCAGAGCACCTCCTCTTCGGCAAGCGAGAACGAAATTTCAGAAAAGATCGTCCGTACCGGGTCGTAATGAAACCCGGCCTTTCGGACATCAAGGATCATATCCATCCCACTGACCTCCGGCCAAGAAGGTATGCAAAGAACGGCGCCCCGAGGATAGCTGTCAGGATCCCCAGAGGGATCTCGGCATTCGTGAGCATGCGGGCGAGGTCGTCGATGATGAGCATGTAACAGGCCCCAAGGAGCAGGCAGACCGGCAGGAGTTTTGTGTAGTCCGGGCCGACCAGCATCCGGCCAAGGTGGGGTACAACAAGGCCAACCCATCCTACAATCCCGGCAATGCAGACCGCAGACGCGGTGATCAGGGTCGAGCAGAGGATGATAGTCTGCGCCATCCGTTTCGTGTCGATACCCAGCGCCCGGGCCTCGTCATCGCCCACTGCAAGAATGTTGATGCGCCAGCGGATCAGGAGCAGGATGATGGCGGCTGTAAAGAAGAACGGCACGATCATAACGATGTCCTCGTACCGGACCGACGCAAGGCTCCCCATCAGCCAGAAGGTGATGGCTGGCAGCTTCTCGTACGGATCGGCAACGTACTTGGTCAGCGAGATGAGCG
This sequence comes from Methanoregula sp., assembly GCA_013331015.1. GTDB lineage: Archaea > Halobacteriota > Methanomicrobia > Methanomicrobiales > Methanospirillaceae > Methanoregula > Methanoregula sp11803u. The sequence goes on along the minus strand of DUHF01000001.1, from coordinate 3,502 downwards.
CCGTGAAAAATGCCCCGACAATGATGCCTGACAGCACGAGGACGAGCGTGGGGGTTGTCCGGTACATCCGGCTGAGGAGGTAAGTGACCGTGACGGCAAGGATTCCAAACGCGAACGCCGAGATCTGGATCATCATCATGTTCCAGGAGAGGAGGATAGCAAGCGCTGCACCGAACCCGGCGCCGGATGCGACACCGAGGATATCCGGTGAAACCAGCGGGTTCTTGAAAAGCCCCTGGTATGCCGCGCCGGCCATCGAGAGCCCGGCCCCGACAAGAACCGCGGCAATGACCCGGGGCAGCCGGATCTGGTAGATGACGTTTGCCTCGGCTGCCGACCAGACCGGATAGATGTGCGCCACGTTCTCTGGCAGGAGGTTCACAACCGGTGCTGCCAGCAGCAGGATAACATGCACCGGGTCGACATCGTACCGCCCTATGAAAAGCGAGAGGAAGACAAGGACCGGGAGCATACAGTAAATCAGCACGGTTGTAACAGCAGGGATAAAGAGTGCGTCCCGTATCCGGCCTGCCCGCTGGTACAGGACTCGGAGGGGATCAGATTTTTCAGCAGGTGTCTCGCTCATTATCCCATTACCTTACAATTATCAGGACTGTGATGCAGGCGTTTCATGTGGATTCGCAACCGGGGGGCGAATCGCATGCGCCCCGGGCCGGATGATGAGCGCTCGCTTCATCAGAATAACGCACAGCATGGTTCTTCCGGGTAAGCCAGGTCAGTTTGCCGTCGACAACCCCGAATGCGGCCATCCTCATGGGGGTGATCCCCTCCGCAAGGTCCGGCAGATCGGCATCCTGAGGTACCAGGAGGTACCGGTTGGCCGTTCGTCCTGCGGGTGCTGCAAGCAGTTCCTCTATGGTCTCATGTGAAGGCCGGGTGCCGAACGATACGGCAAGGATCGCTTCTTCCTGATGGTAATAATTGCCCCGGATCACGCGGAACATCACGTTTTCGTTTTTTCCGGGGGGGAGTTCTCTCCAAACCCATCCATCATATTCGGAGAACTGTGCATGGAGGTCCCTGCAAGCAAAGGTCTGCATGATATCGTGAACTGATCCCATGATCTTTCACCCTTTTGTTGGGGCCGTGCCTATTAAAGTTATGCTGAAAATATTGATTTTTTGTAAAATAAACAAAAATTAATTAACAACCGATTCCATGATTGTACTGCACAACGGAATTGTGACAGGTTTTTTATGACAGGGACAACAGCAGGGTCATGGCAGGAGCGGTGGCGGCAGCTCAAACTGGCGCACTGTGCCGTTCCGGAGTACGGCAACAACAAGCAGTTCTGGGAGAGCAAAAAGAATGTCCAGACCGTGTATCTGAAAGGGCAGGGGAGGAACAGGGACCAGACCCTTGCGCGGCTCAACGCCATGGCAATTCCCCCGGGCTCCCGGGTTCTCGACATCGGAGCCGGCCCCGGTACGTTTGCAATTCCGCTCGCAAGTGGGGGCTGTGCTGTGACCGCGGTCGAACCCTCGTCGGTCATGCGGGAAGCGCTCGGAGAGCAGATTGAAAACGAGGGGATTTCCACCATCACCGTTATCCCGAAATGTTGGGAGGACGTGAGCTTGCCGGCCCTTGGGGAGCCGTTCGATGCCGTGATCGCATCATACTCGCTCACCATGATGGACATTGCCGGGGCTGTAGCAAAGATGCAGGACTGCTGCCGGGGGACTGTGCACCTCTTCTGGTTCCTCACGCCGCCTACTTGGGCGCAGGTAAACCGTGACCTCTGGCCGCTCATTCATGGGGGGGAGTTCCCGGGCGAACCGATGGCCGACTGGCTCTGGCAGGTCCTTGCCGAGATGGGCATCTATGCCAATCTTATCGTTGAGGAAAAGTCAGCGTGCACCCGCTTTGCTACGATCGATGATGCAATGGAGGAATATTCGCGGCGGCTCAGGTGCACGACACCAGCCCATGCAGACACCCTTGCCAACTATCTCCATGCAACCCTGCGGCTGGATGCGGACGGGTACACGATAGGCAACAGGACGCTAGGTGCCCACATCTGGTGGAAACCAGGAGACAGGAACAGGAGTGGCGGATGAGTCCTGCATATCATGATGATGGATACGTGAAACAATGAGTGATTACAATATCGCGTTTGAAAAAGCAAAAGAATTTCACGGGCATGTCTGCCCGGGCATTGTCCTCGGGACGCGGCTGACGCTTGCCGGGCTCCGCGAGCTGGGCATGAACCCCCATGAACACAACCGGGATCTGATGGTTTTTATGGAGATCGACCGGTGCGGAACGGATGCCGTGCAGGCCATTACCGGCTGCACGCTCGGCCACCGCACGCTCAAGTTCCGGGACTACGGAAAATTCGCCGCAACGTTTGTCAACATTGCAACGGGAAAAGCAGTCCGTGTTGCAGTCAGTGAGAAGAACCGGGAAGAGCATGACCGGCTGGAACCAAAAGAGGTTCTCACAACCCTTGCTTTAGCACCTGATGACGAGATCCTGAAGATTGAACACGTCTGGGTGGAGCTCTCCGCTACCGATATACCAGGAGTGCCCCGGCAGAAGAGCGTGTGCAGTGCCTGCAAAGAACGCATTATGGATGGCCGGGAAGTCAGTACTGGAGGAAAAACTCTCTGTAAAAATTGTGCGGGCCAATCCTACTACCAGATTCTGCCTCCTTGAATGAGGAGTATCCATGAAACCATTATTTGACAACCCGGTAGCCCCGTTTCCCGGATGGAAACGCCATATTCACCGGCTCTCCCGCCCGGTAACTGAAGATGATATCGCAGCATTTCTAGGATATGAGGAATTATATATCCGCGAAACTGCGTCCGGCTCACGAGCTATCATCCACAAGTACGGTCTTGTGGAGATTAACCTGATCGTCGGTGCAAGACATGCGGAGATCTGGTTCAACCCGGATGGCGGCGCCTATCCTTCAGAGTACCTGGATGCACTTCTTGCAACCCGGTTTTAATGAAAAACACTTTTTTTAAAAAAAAAGGTTAATCTACAGCCACCATCACTTCAGATGCCTTCATGATGGCGTAAACTTTCGAGCCTTCGTGAAGGTTCAGCTTCTCCGCTGAATGCGTGGTGATGGATGAGACGATCTCGTTGCCACCGGCAATGGCGATCACGACTTCGGTACTGACCGGGCCCTTCTTGATCATCTTCACGGTACCCGGTATCTGGTTGCGAGCACTAATCTTCATGATGCCTCCATCTTCTTCATGAACGTCCGTACGGATTAAGGTATTTGTGGATATTCGATCGCGAATGATTCAAAGAAAAAAGGATTCGGTTCCCGCTGTGGGAAACCGGCCTGTGTATGGTGTGATTCATGACGAATGAAATCTGGTGTGTGCATGGGCCCCCGGAGTGTGTGCCTGCCATGGGGACAGACAATTGTTAGACACGGACCAATATAATCTTTTTCTTTTAACTTTATTTGTTTGTTAAATTTTTTACATTGATTTTTTTATGAAGTACGAGCGTTGACCCG
>DUHF01000053.1 GCA_013331015.1 Methanoregula sp. | reverse complement strand
GGTCACATGCTATTTCAAAAGAGTCATGGGGCGGAGACCTGATCAAGAAATGTCATCGTAACACTCGAAATATAGTATGGAATATTGTCCGGGATCGGGAAGATATCAATACCCGATAACCTTCAGTTCCGGAATCTTCTCAAAGTGCCGGTCGCGGGTGATGATCTCCCCGTCATAACAAAGGGCAATGGCTGCAATCGCTTCATTGAAATCCCCGAGGGGATTTTCCGTAAAGACAGAGTCCCGCAGCAACCCGGCCATATGCCTGGTAGATAGTTTCATCGAGCGGAAGCAGTGCGAACAGATCAAGAATCCGTTCTGCTTTTTCGACATTTCTTTGGTTCTTTGAAACGTATGCACCTTTGTATAATTCCATGGCAGTTATGGCAGTTGTACAAAGTGCGATCCCCTGTTGCTCGTACTCTTCAAAAAGCCCGATTGCGGTGCGGTCCCGCCTCATCATATCGATGATGAATGACGTATCGGCAACCGGCATCAGAACTCAACCTTACGAAGCTTGGCTTTCCGCATCTCCCGCGAGACCATCTCTACGGAATCGGTAAGATCGGAACAGTCCCCAAGTTCGGCAAGAACTTCTGACAACTTCCGCTTTACGGGATAATCTTTTACAATCACTTCGGAGAAACTCGTCTTTTCGTTCTTCTTGAGGTTCTTCAGCCGCTCGTACGCCTCCTCAGTGATGCTGATCGTTTTGGTGGCCACGATTAGCCCTGGGTATGTATGTGTATTTAATGATGCCTTGAGGACTTCACCTTTACCATATGCCCCCAGGTCTTCCCTGAAAGGGCTTGGAGCAGAGAGAGGGGTGCAGTGGTATCGACAGGGGGCATTCACCCCGCCGCGGGCAGCCTGCAGGATACAGTTTGTACCGTGCGGGAGCACGGGGACCTCCTGCATCCGATAGTTGGATATGCCGGCAGCAGCGCAACGATATCGTGATAATTTTCGCAGATATGCCCCGGACCCCGCCCGGTCCGATCCGGATCCACCACCAAACCGGGGGTCGGGCAGGGACACGCACACCGCAAGTGCCCGCGACAATCGCGGAGCGGTCACGGGCAATTCCCCGGCCCACCGGGAGAAGGATCGTCCGGAACCTCAGCCGGATCACGGATTTTTTCCTTGCGGCCCGGCAAACCCGGAAGAAAAATCCCAAACTGCCCCTGCCCGACCCCCCTTTTCGGATATGCTGAAAACACCATAATTTCCTGTGGAGATAACGACGGATATTTGCAGGATTTTATTCCACGGGAACCCATGGGGGGTCGGGCAGGGGCAGATGATGCAGGAGCCCTCCGCCCCCACCAAACTTTTTGGAATCGGCTGCAAAGCGGGGGGTTTACGAGGCCGCGATGACCGGCACATTGCGGACGGTGAAGAGCGCGGAGACGCCATACTTGTACTGGATCCTGTACTTACCCGGCTCCCAGTTCGTGGTGGCAAACCGGAGGGCGTCGCAACCCTCCGGGTATCGGACCGTGCCGGGCGCCGCCGACCAGGTATCGACCGGCTCAGCCAGGAACTGCCATGAGCCATCGGCCTCCTCTTTCAGGAGCCGGTACGAGCAGGGGTGGTCGTCGAACTTTCCTTTACCGGGGCTTTTGCTCACCAGTTCGAACTCCACGACCTCGCCGACATTATAGATCGAAGCGTCGGTGACGATTGCATCGAACCGGGGGTACTGCTCCGTGCCGGAGTAAGGAGAGCCCGTGCCGGACCCTGATGAGTCCGTGCAGCCGGTAATCAGCACGGCCGCCGCCAGAATGAGAGCGACACCCCAGAGGGGATACTTGCGGGTCATTGCAATCATAATAATCTCAATCGTCATCACCGGTACGTAAATATCTTGTGCGGCAGGATGCAGCAGTTACCGCATTGTGATTATGTACACGGGTCAAAGATTCCGAATTCACGGGCAGGGACGCACGGGACATCAATCCCCAAGAGCCGCAACCGGAAAATAATTTGGGGGTTATCCCAGCTCGAACGTGGTGACCCCGAATATCTCCTCGAGCGGCAGGGCCACAGCCGCCCTTGTCGTGTAGAGCCGGGCGGTAAAAAAGACCGGCACCATCTTCCGGTCCTCCACGAGCACGACCGCAGCGGCATTCGGCCGGGGTATGTCGAGGAAGAACGGATCGCCCGGAATACCGGCAATAAGGCCGTCGAGGATCATCTCAGCGGTAGCCCGGTCGCGGGAAAAGAGCGGGCCGATCTTGTAACCGGTGTGGCACTTCCGCCGGACCCCGTACCCAAGGATCTTCCCGTCACGGTCGAGGCGTGCGAGCCCGAAGTGGCCTTCCTGACCAATCCAGCAGCGGAGGAACTGCTCCCGGCGGGCCGGAAAATGTGCGGTATCGTAATCGAGGAGGTCCGCAAACCTCACGTCCCGGAGGGGAGTGAGCCCGTCCGGGACCTTCCCGCCACCTTTCCCCTCATACCGGGCATTGTTGTAGTGCAGGAAGAGGAGGCCGGACGCCTCATACTTTGGCACCATCGCCACCACTCCGTCAACACCGAGCACCCGGTCGCCGGCATGGCTCATCGCGTACCGGGCAAGCTGCATCCCGACACCGCTCGAACGGTGGGCCGGGTCTACGATATAGAAGCCGCCAAACGAGAAGCGGTCGTCGTAGTTCACGACCGCAGCGGTGCCAACAATCTTACCGTTAATTTCGGCACAGAAGAACCCATCCGGGTCCACGGGCCAGAAGCATTCAGCGTCCATAAGCCCCGGGTTCCAGCCCTCAGCTGCTGCCCATTTCACCGCAAGCGGGAGCTCCTCTTTTCGCATTACCCGGATCCGCATACTGTCCATCTGATCACAACCTGTCGGGATATTGATCAGAATACTACATACAGGTGACGGTGGAACACCACATCATCACAAGACATGGTCTCCCTCACTCCTGTTGTACGGTATTTCCAGTACGGGTGAGCTTTTTACTATCAGTAATTTACCGGGGTATCGGTCAATCAACTGAAAAAAAGAGAGTTTTATAACGCATTCACGAGCGAGTGCCGGGTAACGATCCCGGCGAGCTTACCCTTCTCCATGACCGGGAGGGCGCTGATGCCCTTCTTGAGCATGATCGCGACCACATCGGCAGCGCTTGCCGAGCGTTCTACGGTGATGAGCGGGGCGCTCATGATGTCCTTGACGAGCATGTTCCGTATGCGGTGATCCTGGTGGTTCTCATCCACCGCTTCACGGAACTTCCGCATCGCTACCGCAACATCGGTTTCCGTCACCATGCCGGTATACTTCTCGTTTTCGGAGACCACGAACCGGGTGATGTTGTCATCCAGCATCCTGCGGCGGAGATGGACAACCCGTTCCTGCGAATCGATGGTTACCACTTTCTCAATCGCGCTGCTGATCCCGTCATCGGGTACGTATTTCTTCAAGAGATCGCCGGCCGATACCTGCCCGATCAGCTTGTGTTCCGCGTCATAGACCACCACCAGCTTGTAGTGCTGGAGCAGGGGGATGAGCACGTTGACATTCTCATCGGGGTAGACACTGGTGAAATCCTCCTTCACCACGCTTGCTACGTGGATTGCTGTCGGGGCAACGCCTGCGTTCTGTTTGCTGCCCAGCTTCTGCGCGATTGCCTGCCGGGATACGGTCCCGACAACGGTATTGTTATTGACTGCAATGAGCGGGTCGAGGCCCGAATCGAGCATCTTGTCGAGTGCTTCGGTGATCTTTGCAGATTTTGCGATGGTTACTGGTTTTACCATTACGTCTTTGATAAAAACTTCTTTTGTCATTTCGCCACTTCCTTTATGATATCATCTCGTTTTATGATTCCAGATACGGTGTCATGCTCCATGACTACCAGGCTGTTGACATGGTGTTTTCCCATCAGTTCTATGGCGTCCGGAAGCAGGGTTTTTGGAGAGGTGGTGATGACAGGACTCGTCATCACATCCCCTGCCGTGACCGATGCAACCGCAAGCAGGCCCAGCCCGCTGGCTCCGTCCGCCGTCCGGTGTCGTGAGATCGTTACTTCCTTTCCTGCTGCACCTGAAACTTTTGGCTCGTTTGCATAGAACGCCAGGTTCGTCTCGGTGATAATGCCGGCAAGTGCCCCGTCATCTTCCATGACCAGCACCTTGTCGTGGCGTTCCCGCATCACGGTGATCACATGATCGAGCGAGTGGTGGCGGTTCACGATCGCCACATCCTCCATCACGTCCTCAACCGGGCAGACAAGCTGCCGGACAAGGGCGGATTTCATCAGATCGGTCTTGGTGATAATTCCTTCCACCTTCCCGCCGTTCACGACCGGGACGCTGCTTATCATCTTCTCAGCAAAGGCCCGGGCTATGGTTTTTACCCCGGTATCGGGCGCCACCGTGAGGGGATCTTCCGTCATCAGTGCACCCACCGGGATCCGGTCCAGCGGACGGCGGCGCCAGGCCGCTTCACCCTGCTGCATCCGGTACGCGATATCTTTCTTGGTGATGATCCCCCGCAGGGCTTCATCTTCCATGACAAGGAGCCGGGAGATCTTGTGCCGCACCATCAGGTTCCTTGCGTGGGCAACGGTTGCATCCGGAGCCACGACAAAGACCGGCGCTGCCATTACATCTCGTGCCAGCATCTTCTTTTCACCCCGCTGCAAATGCCCGGACCAGGTCAAACTCGGTAACGAGCCCGATCAGCCGCGAGTCCTCGATTACGGGAAGGGCTCCGATATTCTTCTCAAGCATCTCCCGCGCTGCCTCGTTGATGTTCTTTTCAGGTGTGGTCGTGGAGAGTTCCCGGGCAATGAGCGTTCGTACGGGAAGCGCGGTCACCTCACCAATGTTTCCGGTCTCCAGCCGGGTGAATACCTCCCGGCTCCCGAGATAGCGCATGATGTCAGTGGCTGTAACGATCCCATACAGGATATCATCGCTCACCACCGGCAGGCGCCGGAAACGGTACTTCGTCATGTCGCGGGTGACGGTTGCAATGGGGCAGTCGGGGGCAGTCACCCGGAGGGTGGAACTCATCACGTCCTCGACATTGAGCGAACTCCGCTCAGCGCCAAGAATCCGGAGCACGTCCCGTTCGGTGACAATTCCGGCAAGGACGCCGTCCTTGTCCACGATGGGGAGACCGCCGATCTTCTTTTTGATGATAACGTCAACCGCATCGCTGATCCGTGCATTGTCCATGAGCGTCTCGGGCTGCTGCGTCATGATGGTGCGCACGCTCTCGTTGACCGCCGCAAGCAGGTTGCCCCCGTGCCGAACCTTGACCAGCTGGTACTTGTCACCCCCGCCCATGAAATTGATGACATCCCCGGAGGTGATAATTCCCCGGAGCTTGCGTGTACCGGC
>DUHF01000308.1 GCA_013331015.1 Methanoregula sp. | reverse complement strand
TCGAAGACACCGGCATGATCACCGGTCCCATAAAATTCCTGCTCATCACGCCGCTCATTTACTTTGTGCTGTTTGCCTTCACGGTCAGCATGATGTTCCTCTCCCTGTTCCTCGTAAAGCGGGGGATACTGAAAAGTTTCAATGCGTTCTATGCCGGCGGAGGGACCTTTGCGGTCTTTGTTGCATGCCTTGTTCTTGTGGCATGGAGCACCACGCACCTCGGCATCGACCTCTTCATCCTCTGCATCATCCCCCTCATGGCGCTCTGTGCAACCGCGATCGTCTGGGCATTCATGCGCTACATCCTCTCGTGGACCTATGTCGCCGATCCGCTCTACATCACGCTCCTCTTCGGCCAGCTGTTCGATGCCAGCGCAACCAGTTTCGGCATCGAACTCCACCCCTCCGTCCAGTATGTTGAGCAGCACGTGGTCGGTGCAGCCCTCATCGACGCCACCGGCAACGCGTTTGTGATGTTTCCCTTAAAACTCGTCGTCCTCTTCCCGGCCATCTATGTCATGGAACTCTACCGGAAGGAAGCGAACACTGCGTTCTGGCACCTGGTCCTGCTCGCGATGATCGTTGTCGGGTTTGCCCCCGGTATCCGGGACATGGTGCGGATGGTTCTCTATGTCTAACGCGCCCCTGACAAACGCCATCATCATCACTCTCCTCCTCTTTTTTTCCTGCCTCACGGTCGGCTGGGTTGGTTCGGCACAGAACCCGCAGATCGGGCAGGACCTGCTGGAACTCTTTGAAAAGGAGGTCGCAGGCCAGATGGATGGCAACAACCCGTACGACTTGGCAGTCAAGCTCTTTTTTAATAACCTTGAAGCCTGTATCCTTCTCTTCTTAGGCGGGGCATCGTTTGGGATCCTCACGATCTTCATCATGAGCCTGAACGGGATCGTCATCGGGGCCATCATGGAGATCATCAGCAAGGACCATTCGGCCCTGTTCGTTGCAGCAGCCCTCATCCCCCACGGGATCTTCGAGATCCCGGCGTTCATCCTCGCAGGGGCGCTCGGGATCCTCCTTGCCCAGTCGCTCATCGCGGAATGGTATGGCAGCGGCGATACTGCGGTTGCCGCACACGCGTATGCCCGGCTCTTCCTTGCAACCGTCCTTCCCCTCGTTCTTACCGCGGCGCTGGTCGAGGCTTTTATTACGCCTTTGGTCATACATTTAGTAGCTTAAAAAGAGGGTTTTTAAAAAAATGGACGATGAAACTGGCACCCTGCCGCAAAAATCTGACTTTTCCGGATGGTTCAACGATATCCTGTGGCGGGCAGAGATCATGGATGTCCGCTATCCCGTAAAGGGGCTCTATGTCTGGTACCCGTACGGGTTTGCGATCCGGAAGTTCGTGTATAACCGGCTCCGCAGTCTCCTTGACCGCGATCATGAAGAGACGCTCTTTCCCCTCCTGATTCCCGAACATGAGTTCATGAAGGAAGCAGAGCACATCAAGGGATTTGAGGAGGAGGTATACTGGGTCACGCATGGCGGCACGACCCCGCTTGACGTGAAACTCGCCCTCCGGCCAACAAGCGAGACGGCCATCTACCCGATGTACGCGCTCTGGCTCCGTTCGCATGCCGATCTGCCGATGAAGTACTACCAGATCGTCAACACGTTCCGGTACGAGACCAAACAGACACGCCCTCTAATCCGGCTCCGGGAGATCACCTCGTTCATGGAGTCCCACACGGTTCATGCAACCTGGGACGAGGCAGAGGCGCAGTGCGAGTACGAACTTGGCCTGACTAAAGAGTTCTACGATACGTTCTGCATCCCCATCACCATCTCAAAACGCCCCGACTGGGACAAGTTCCCCGGCGCGGATTATACGATCGCGGTGGACGCGATCATGCCCAATGGCAAGACCCTCCAGATCGGTACCGTCCACCATCTCGGCACCCATTTCTCAAAGACCTTCTCCATCACCTACGAGGACAAGGACGGGACGCAGCAGCTCGCACACCAGACCTGCTACGGCATCTCGGAGCGTTCTATCGCCGCCCTCATCAGTATGCATGGAGACGACAAGGGACTCATCCTCCCGCCGGCAGCTGCCCCCATCCAGGCAGTCATTGTCCCGATCACCATTGGGAAGCGCCACGACGATGTGCTCGCTGCTGCCCAAAAACTCGAAGCGGATCTCAAAAGCGCCGGGTTCAGGGTAAAGATGGACACACGCGACATGCGCCCGGGTGCGAAGTACTACTGGTGGGAACTCCGCGGCGTCCCGCTCCGGCTCGAGCTGGGGCCAAGAGACCTCGACGGGGGAAAAGTCATGGCCGTGAAGCGGACGGGCGAGAAGGTATCGCTCGAACTTGCAACGATCACGGACGGGGTCACCTGCACCCTTGGCGAGATAACGGATGCAATCCGATTGAAAGCCGAGGAGCACACGAAGTCTCACCTGGTCAGCGTGGATACCGTTCCGGCCCTCGAAGCGGCACTCAATGACGGGAAGGTTGCCGTGGTCCACTGGTGCCGCGAGCGGGCCTGCGGGGATGCAATTGAAGAGAAAGCAAACTCCAGCATTCTCGGGACGGAAGTGCGGTCGCCGTATGTTGCTGATGGCGATGGGGCGTGTATCGTCTGCGGGAAACCGGGCAAGGCAACGCTTGTCGGGCGGACGTACTGATTATCAAAAAACCGGCTCTATAGAAACGCACATGAACCAATGAGG
>DUHF01000183.1 GCA_013331015.1 Methanoregula sp. | reverse complement strand
TCTCGCGCCTCCAGAACAAGAGCGATCTTGCAAAAAAGACTGACGAGCACATACGGCAAATCGAGCGCTGAACGGCCCAGTAATTCCTGCCCCCCTTTTGTTCCGGCACGGTTTTTTTATTCAATCCCCGATTCGGGCGCAAGGAAAGCGTTTATTCATAAGCAACACCCAAACAGAACCGTAATGAGCGTTCTTCTGTCCTGCAGGTGCGGTACGCGGGCAGGTACTGATACCGGACACAAGGGGGCATCTTCATGATCTGGCAGTATTCTCCCTATTTCATCCCCTTTTTGACCTGCGGGTGTATCACGCTCATCCTTGCAGCCACCGGGTGGCGGAACCGCTCGTACGTTGGCGCAAAATCGTTTGCCCTCCTGATGCTGGCAGTCGCGCTCTGGTCATTTGGGGCCGCATTAGAGGTTGCCAGTGCCGATCTCGCCACCCAGATGCTGGCAGTCACGCTCCAGTACCCCGGAATCGTCACCGTACCGGTTGCGTGGCTCCTCTTCTCCTTTGAATACTCCGGCCGGGAGCACTGGATCACCCCCCACAACCTCTTCCTCCTCTTCGTGGTCCCGGTCATCAGTTTTGTCCTTGTTGCCACCAATCCCCTGCACCACCTCTTCTACTCTTCGGTCAGCGAGCAGGTGGTCGGCAGCCTTGTATACGCGGACATCTCGTATGGCCCGTTCTTCTGGTTCAATGTCGTGTACGCGTACCTGATCATCTACATCGCCATCATGATCATCCTCCAGCGTTTCGTCTTTGCATCCGGCCTGTACCGGGGCCAGATGATGGCGATCCTGATTGCCGTCCTCATCCCGTTCTTTGTCAACATCGCGTATGCAGTCAGGCAGATCCACGGAATCGTCATCGATCCAACACCCCTTGCCTTTCTCATCTCGGGTTTTGCGGTCCTTATCGGGATGGTGCGATACCAGCTCCTGGACATAACTCCCATGGCACAGGACCAGGTCCTTGCCAACATGAGTGACGGCATGATTGTCCTCGATGTCCAGAACCGCATCACGAGCCTCAATGCCCCGGCCGAGCGGATCCTTGGGCTTCCCCTCAAAAAAGCGGTGGGCGTCCCGGTCGAAACTCTGTTCCCCTGCCCCGCTCAAGAGGCGGTCTTTCCCGTTACGTCAGATCTGCGGGCAGAACAGATCCACGAGATGGAACGGGAGATAGGTGGCAGGCAGTGTTATTTCGAGCTGCGATGCAACCCGATCCTCTCGCGGGAGAACGAGGTGAAAGGGCGCATCATCATGATCCGGGACATCACCAGCCAGAAGATTGCCGAGAATGCCCTGGCCCTTGCCCGGAAGAAGATCAACCTCCTCTCCAGTATTACGCGGCATGATATCCTCAACCAGGTGACGGTGCTCCTCCTCAATATCGATACGTTCAAGGATACTGCAGAAGATCCGGCAATTCGGGAACTGATCCGGGTGCAGGAGAATGCGGTCGAGAACATCCGGCACCAGATCGAGTTTGCCCGGGACTATGAGACGCTCGGGGCAAAAGCACCGCAGTGGATGAGCGTTTCAGAGATCTTTGGCCACCTTCTTTCGATCATGGGAACCTATTCGATCACGTTCATCCCGCTCATGGAAGATATCGAGGTGTTTGCTGACCCGCTCCTGGAACGCGTCTTTTACAACCTGGTGGACAACTCGATCCAGCATGGTGGTCATGTGACCACGATCAGCATCCGGTACGAGAAGACGCCCGAAGGGATCACGATCCTGTACGAGGACAATGGCGTGGGGGTTTCACCTGAGATCAAAAAGAAGATTTTTGACCGGGGTTTTGGGACACACACGGGTCTTGGCCTCTTCCTCGCCCGCGAGATCCTTGAGATCACCGGGCTCTCCATCAGTGAAACGGGGGTTCCGGGCATCGGTGTCCGGTTCGAGATCCGGGTACCTGAAGGGCAGTACCGCATCCGCTCATGAATTCATGCGGTGTTCACCCCCATGATCAGACCGCCTCTTTTGTGTTCATCGTGACCTTCGCATGACAGCGGGGGCACGGCACCTTGACCGGCCGGCGGGATCGCGAGAGCGAATTGAGGCGTGTTCCCATATACGTCCAGGCATGGCTGCACCGGTGGCAGGTCATGCGACAGCTGGTGTACTGGCATTCCATGATAAGGTCCGGTTCATGCCGGCATATCAATCATGGGAGAGCAGGAGGTGAAAGTGTCATGGCAGGTCATCCTTGAGGTAAACACAAGGATATATGTACTGAAAAATGCAGAGGATGAATGATCCGGAAAAGCCGGTACTCCGGCAGGTACTCCCCCATGGTTCAGGTAAGCACAGAAATGCATGGTTCTGGAACACCCGGCAAGGATACCGCACGGGCTGACATTGCCACGCGAACCCTCAAAATCTCCATGGTTGTGACAATAATCATCGGTATTGTGGAGCTCGTCTTCTGGAAATTGAGCGAAAATGAGATCTTCCTGATCGAGGGGATCGGAAACCTGGCCTGGATGGTACCTGATCTCGTCATGCTCTACACATTGGGCATCAGCAGCAGAAAACCGGACTGGTCCATGCATTACGGGTACCGCCGGGCAGAGACCATCTTTTTACTCTTCTTCTCCCTCATTGTTGCCGGGCTCATGCTCGTCCTCCTGCATGGAGCCCTGACCGGCCCGCAGGAACCCCTTCCCGCAGAATATGGACCGGCAACGATCCTTTTGTCCCTCGTTATCATCGTCGTCCTGGCATTTCTTGGTTCGTACGTCCTAGAGGTCGGCAGGAAGATAAAGAGCCGGCTGCTGATCCTGGACTCCCTGGTGATCCGCATGGATGCAGCGAGTGCAGTAATCCTTCTTGCCAGCGGGATCTTCCTGGTGATCATGCCCTCGTTCCATCTCATCCAGATATTCCTGACCGTGCTTGTCGGCCTGGTGCTGATCGCGTACTGCTTCAATGAAGCACGCCATGCAGTAACCGAACTGCTCGATGCGAACCCGTCGCAGGAGGTCAGTAACCTGATCGAGATGATCGCAGAAGAGGTGCCGGAAGTGCGGTTCGTCTCCGACCAGCGGCTCAGGTCATTCGGCGGGGCGATTTCCGTTGATATCACCATTGAGACGGACCCGGATATGACCCTGCGTGAGGCGTACCGGATCGCCTCCGGCCTGGAGGCCCGAATCCAGTCCGGAGTTGAAAATGTCATCGAGGCCCGGGTGAGGGTCAACCCGGCAGGGACGTACGTGGAAAAGGAGATGGGTATGCAGGAAGACGGGACTCAGCACTGAACGACCCTTCTGGTTTTTTTACGGGCTGAATTTACCGGTTTCGACAGGAGGGTTGCGCCTTCATCTTTCTGCGATTCGGCCTGCCCGATCAGTTTCCGGAGCATGCAGGGCGTGATGAACCTGCCGGTCATGACATGGATCGTCCTACTATGAGTCTCTTCATCTGTCTCATGGCAGAGGATGAAGTCCTTGTCGCCGGCAAGTGCCATGGCGAGCAGTTCCGGGAGTATATCGGTGAGCGGCTCTCCCTTCTTCCCTTTCCGTTCCTCTTGCGGCGCCATACGGGAATTGTTGAGTGACGGATAATAATGGTTGCGGGAACGCCCGGTGCGATTATGAACGGTGATCAAGAAGGTCCCCTCCGGAAAAATGGCTTGCCGGGCTGATCTCCCTCCGGGTCGGATACGATAAAAACCATTCCTGGCGCCCCTCTCTTCAACGGAAAAAATCATGCCGGTTTAATAGCGATCATGAACCACCTCTAGCCATGAAACCGGCATTGTCCCGCGTCCTGCCCTGCCTCCTCCTCGCCCTGCTGCTCATCGCCTCCGGGTGTTCCGGTCCTTCATCATCGCCGGTTACGGCACCGCCGGCCATCGCTCCCGTCAATGCCACAACCAACGAGACCCTCGTCGCGTTTGTCAACGAAGCGGTTGCGTATGCAAAAGCCGAAGGAAAAGAGGCAGCGCTCGTGGAATTCTCCAATCCTGAAGGATCCTTTGTCCGGGGCGAGCTCTACATCTTTGCGTATGACTTCAACAGCACCACCCTTGCCCACCCGTTCAGCCCCGAGAAGATCGGCGTGAGCCGCACCAATGAGCCGGATGCGCTCGGCAACCTGTATGCGCAGGGATTCATCGATGCCGTCAACAACGGCACCGGGTTTGTCTGGTTCTATTACCAGAACCCGGCCCACAACCATGCAATCGAGAAGAAACTCGGGTACGTGGCAAAAGTGGATGATGACTGGTGGCTCGGCTCCGGTGTCTACTATGGTCCTGTCGAACCGGCTGCTGCTTCCGTGTTGGAAGCGCCTTCAACCACGCAGGAGATCAAGGATTTTGTTGATTCTGCTGCGGGCTATGCCCGGATGAACGGGAAGGAAGCTGCCCTTGCAGCGTTCAACAACCCGTCAGGAGGGTTTACCCGGGGAGATGTGTACATCTATGCGCTTGACTATGCCGGCAATGCGCTCGCGCTCCCCTTCCAGCCGCAACTGGTTGGCACCAGTTTTTACCATACCCGGGATACCTCCGGCAGGTATTATACAAGGACCGAAATCCAGCTTGCCCGCGAGGGTGGCGGATATCTTTTGTACCAGTACCCGGATCCAAAAGAAAACTTCACCGTCCGGTACAAGGTAAGTTACGTGCGCCCGGTTGACGATACGTACTGGATCGGGGCAGGGATCTACTCAAGCGAGGACCGGCTCATCGACCCGGACCTTAAGCAGTTTGTCGCCGATGCGAAGACCTATGCGACAACAAATGGAAAAGAGCGGGCGCTTTTGGAATTCAATGACCCGAATGGCTCGTTCATCAAAGACGATCTCTACATCTTTGCCAACGATTACGCGGGAAATGCCCTTGCGTGGCCGTACCGTCCCGACCAGATCGGAGTGAATCGTTTCAATACCACTGATCCCATGGGCTCGCACCATATCCAGGCCATGATCAACACTGCCCGCAACGGGGAAGGGATGGTTGAGTATTACTCGGTAAATCCTGCAAATAACCGGACCCAGCTCAAGATCAGTTATGTTACAGATGTTGACGGGACGTGGCTGCTTGGCGCCGGCCGGTACATGGAACCGGGCATGACCCGTCTCCGTGCGTGACAAGGACAAAACCCGGGCGGACAGGTTTTCTATGGACTCGAAGTACTTCCTGTTTGGGATCATTGTGGCAGGTGTTGCCATCCTCGCGGTGATCTCTGCCCTGCCGCAGATGCCGCATGATTCGCCGGAACCGGTCGTCTATATCGTGTACGGGTCGGAGAAAGGCGATCTCTCGTACACCGATGCCGCGTACCAGGGCCTGGCAGCGGCGCAGAAGGATATGGCATTTACCA
>DUHF01000267.1:1479-4380 GCA_013331015.1 Methanoregula sp. | reverse complement strand
TCATCGCGCTGCTGGATGACCCCGAACGGATCGTCCGGATCGAGGTTGTGAAGGCGCTCGCAGCCCTTGGGGTTCCGGCAATCGCCCCGCTCATGCAGGTGTTCCGGCAGGGCGAACCAAGGACCCGGACCGCGGCAATGGAGGCCCTCTGGATGCTCGGCCAGCCGGCAACAACACCCCTGATCATGGTCTTAAAAGACGACCAGAGCGATGTCCGTAAACGGGCAGCGCTCCTCCTCGGGGAGATCGGCGACCAGAAAGCCGTGGACCACTTGACCGGCCTCCTCGCGGACGAGAACGTGACCGTGCGCCGGGAAGCATTCGAAGCCCTCGAGATCATCAAGAAGCGGACCGCGGCATAATTTTTCCCCGATACCTTTTTTTCGTTCCAGAGGGATCTGGAAATTTTTGCATTTGGAGAGATCCCCATTTCATGGCACGGGCAGCTCCCCCTGTGCCAGCCCCGGGAACGCCAACAGTTTTTTCTGATTCTCCTTGAACATGGCCCGCTTCAGGAATTGCCGGTTGGGATTCCAGACAAAAAAAGCACCCGCCACCCCCGGCAGGGCGCTCCTGCAATGGATCCGGACCTGGGAAATTGCCGGTTTTTCTGGTTCGGGGGTGAACCGGAGGGGTTCCTGCCGGGTTGGCCGGGGCGGAATTTTTTCCTCCAGTTTTTTCCAACTTCACGGATCTTATATACCTGCTCCCCCAACAGGAATGGTTGAAACACCGGTAGGGAGAACCATCAAATGTCAGGAGTGCCATCTGAAAAATCACCACTCAGCCGGCTCGTGCTGTTTGGCGTGTGCATAGCGATCGCAGGAATCGTGGCTGCCATAGGAATATTTGGTACCGGGATCCTTCTCCCGCCAGAGGAGATCCCCCAGCCGCCGGAGAACGATGGCGTCATGGACCTGATGGGACAGAAAGGAGATGTTTCTCCTGACGGCACAAACTGCAAGGGCGTCTACAACCTTGAAGAAGCGAGCCGGCAGTTTATTGCAGCACCCACGGTCGTGGATGTCAATGAAGCAAACGGGAACCTGCTCGTGCGGGGACCCCTGCCCCTGATCCTCCGTGACGGGTCCGATCCCGCAAACGGCTGCAGGAACAAAGCAGACTGGCAGTTCGCGTACGAGAACCTCAATGCCATGATCAAAAAGGAGAAGGATGTTGTTCCGGTCTACCTGCCGGATTCCAAAAAGACCTTCCTTACCGGGGAGATGCAGTCATTCGATCTTGCAGACTACCAGGTGATCGTGATAAGCCTCCTGAATCATGCCGACAATACGAACTACTTCGATATCGAGAAGGCGGAATTCGGGGGAAAATTCAGCCAGTGCACACAGGCGGTCCAGGAGGGGACCCTCAGGGGCCAGCCGGCCACCCTCATCTGGTCGAGCGTTGAGGGCTGCCCCGACAATTACGGGGTCTGCAACCGGCTCCTCAACACGGATGATGAGGGAAGCGGCGGTACCTGCAGCTACAAAGACCTGATAGCCCAAATGAACACCTTAATGGAAGAGAAGGATCCCTCCGGGAAAAAACGGCTGATCTACTATCACTGCACGCACGGATCCGACCGGACCGGCATGGTCACGATGGGGTACCTGATGAAAGCTGCCAGCCTGAGTTATCCCGATGCCCTGAAGTACACAACCAACCTGGGTCAGGAGAACCCGGTCATCAAACCCCATCAGCCCAAAGACACCCTGCAGCGGCTTGCCACCTATTACTGCAATGCCATCGGGGGCAAAGACTGCCCGGGCAATGCCGGCGTGTCGGAAGGCACCCCGACGGGAGTCATCACGCCCGTCCCCACGATAACCCCGTCCCAAACGCCCCTGCCCACCGGAACCATCGTCCCGACCCAGACCGCGGTTCCAAATAAACCCTTCAACCCGACTGGATCCGACGGGGCCCAATTCTGATCTTTTTTTACCCCGCAAACCGTGCCTGCACCGGGGCGAAATGTATATCCATCACCTGGTGCATAGAGATGCTCTGAAGGGAACATTTTTTGCGGCTGGTAGTCACGAAACGGAATTATGATGCGGTAAATACCCGCGGGCCGGCATTGTTTGGAGAGGAGATCCGCACCGACTCGTACCGGGAGCGGCTGGTAAAATACATCCCCGTCGAGGCCCTTGTCCTGTACGTTGCCATCTATGGCAGTACCTATGCCCTGTTCGCCTACCAGCCGTTCTTCTCTCTCCTCGCCCGCTGGATCCTCCTTGCCGGCATTGCCGTAACGCTGCTCTGGCTCTGGAAGATCGAGGGGGTAACAGACGGGATCCAGCTTGCAGTCTCTGCGTTCGGGTTCGTTGCCTGGGTCTTTGCTTTCGGGGTAGTACCGGTTGCGGAACTGCCGTGGTACAACCAGGTTGCAGCGGCCCTGTTCCTGCCGGTGTACGTTTTCTTAACGCCGCTCATCAGGGGGATTCCCGACCGCTGGTAACCGGAGGTGCAGGATATGTCAGCAGATTCTTTGGTCAATGATCCGTTCATGGTGGAGGCGATTGCAGAGGCACGGCAGGGACGTTCTGAAGGGGGCATTCCCATCGGTTCCGTGCTGGTGCGGGACAATGCCATCATCGGCCGGGGGCACAACCGGCGCGTGCAGAGAGGCGACCCCATAATTCACGCGGAGATCGACTGCCTGATGAACGCGGGGCGGATCGGATCGTTCCGGAATACGGTGCTCTACTCCACCCTCATGCCCTGCTACCTCTGTGCCGGTGCCGCGGTCCAGTTCCGGATCCCAAAAGTTGTCGTGGGGGAGTCCCGCACCTTTGCCGGCGCCCGGGCGTTCATGGAGGAGCACGGGATCCAGGTTATCGATCTCGATCTTTTGGAGTGCGTCACGATGATGGAGGAGTTTATTCGGAAGAACCCGGC
>DUHF01000267.1:0-1435 GCA_013331015.1 Methanoregula sp. | reverse complement strand
GGGGGAGTTCCGTTGTTGGGGGTGGAACGCTGAAGTGCTGCTGAAAATGTAAAAAAATTCTGATGCAGGAAAAACCTTTTTTCATTTCACTGATGAGGTAAAAATTCGGAGTGCTGGTGCCGCATTCCGGCATAGTTTTATAAAAATGAACTGTTGGGCGCGTCCCGTTTCATAAACAGGTGATTATTCAAACCCGAATCGCATGAAAAAGAGTTTAAATCAATTTAAAAATCAAAAAAACAAAATAAAAACAGTTATAATGATATGCATACTATTAACGCTTATCAGGCGAGGGCCAGTGCTGGCCTAAATCTGATAGTGTAAAAAGAAAGGACGGGTTCATCAAGCGACAAACTACGTTGAACCCGGTCCTGCCACGAAGGGCATAATCCAATCAGCTTGGTATCTCAAGAAGTTTTGGATGATGCCACTTTTGAGAAACCAGGGAGGTTGGAAAAATCCATGAATTCAAATGAAAAACCGGGTTTGAAAGGATATTCGTATCCATCAGGAACCCCGTTTGCGGAACGCTTCCCGATAACACGCGAATACCGGGAGGCTGGCCGACCATGAAATGCAGGCTGATAACGGTGGCAATCCTTGCACTCTGCCTCGTTCTTGTGACACCGGCACTGGCGCAGGAGAACCCATACAGGAATGCCGGCGAGGTTACCGATCTGGACATCCCGGTTGTTCTGGAAACCGATGGTATGAAATCGGCCGGGTCATCGGATGTTATGTTCAGCGGTGCAGGATACACGCATAAAATCGGCAGGGTGGCAATCACCATGGACCTGCCGGATGTGAAACGCGACGGAAAAGCAACCGCGAGCGGGAACCTGCGCCGGTACAGTGATTCCGGCACGGTTGTGGAGCACGAAGTCTACCGGGACCTGATCAAGGAACGGGTTATCCTGGACGCGCCGGCGACTGTTAGGTACTCGTATGATCTCGCGCTCTCGGACTGGGTGACCATCGAGACTGACGAATCCCGGCCGGTCGAGACACGGGATGCAAACAACACGGTGATTGTCACCTACCCGTACACGAAAGAAGTGACCAACTACGCAAAGGACAGCACCATCGACATCGGCCCTGACCGGTGGGGGAACCTCGTCGTGTACGTGAACGGCGAGGATGTGGTGGTGATGCCCAGGCCGTTCGTTGTGGATGCTGCGGGCAAGAGGTTCGAGATGGATTTCGAGCTTGACAAGAAGGCGAAGACCATCACGGTTGCCGGGGATTTGACCGGAGCGAAGTATCCGGTCACGGTCGACCCGACCGAGCGGGTGACGAACGGCGGGTTTGAGACCGGGAATACCTCAGGCTGGTCCGGACCCTATCAGGTTGCCAGCGGGAATGCATACCAGGGTAACTACTACCTCAACGTTGTCGGTAGTGGAGGATATACCTCCATGAGCCAGTCGATTTCCTA
>DUHF01000305.1:4564-6667 GCA_013331015.1 Methanoregula sp. | reverse complement strand
CTCCACAAACGCCGGGAGTTCTGCACCCTCCTTCACGTAATCGCCATAGCGCCGCAGGAAACTCCCGACTGCCCGGAACCGGCAGATCACTTCGAGGCCCTTGCCGAACATTTTGGCCGGCCGGACGGTCATGGTGACGTTCTCCATGTCGGCATCGATGAAGTGCGTCGGGACCCCTTGTGCATTCAGGATCTCAAAGAAATGTTTCGTCAGGAGAAGACAGGCCCGGCCGGCACCGTCCATCTTCAGGCCAACCGTGTTCATCCCGGGATCAAAGACCCCGTCAGCCCCGGTACAGTCGTCCTTGAATTTCAGCAGGTAGTTGCCGTCATCAAGTGCATAGACGTTCTTGGTCTTACCGGTATAGACCAGTCTCATGGATTGCATTGATGTCATTTGTCCCCCCCGATACCCGGGTCTCTTACAATGGTTTGGCTCCTGCTGGTATATCAAAGGTGCATCATGGGAAGACCTGTCTTTCGGATCACCCGTTCTTTGATCCTGCCAGCAAAAATTGTGGATAAGAGCGTAAAAGGTGCAGGATACGTCCCGGCGCACCAGCCGGTTATGGCGTGGATTTACCGGGTCCTCACCGTGCAGGAAAAACCACAGGGTGCAATTATGGACCACGAGAGAATAAATTACAATCCGGGGCTCTGCTCTGCCCACAAAAGAAAAAACTGTAATCAGCGATCTTT
Source organism: Methanoregula sp. (assembly GCA_013331015.1). Taxonomy (GTDB): domain Archaea; phylum Halobacteriota; class Methanomicrobia; order Methanomicrobiales; family Methanospirillaceae; genus Methanoregula; species Methanoregula sp11803u. The sequence continues at coordinate 5,969 of DUHF01000305.1, read as the reverse complement.
CTTCATCTTCTTCAACGCCTTCTCCCGCGTCTCATAGATGGTGAAGATTTTGTTAAAACCCGATATCTCAAAGATGTACATGACCTGCCGGCAGAGGGATGACAGGCCAACGATACCTCCGGTCTCGGTTATGGTCCGCAGAGAACCAAGCAGCAGCCGCATGCCGGCACTGGAGATATAATCGGTTCCGGAAAAATCAAAGAGGACCCGTTCCGGCTCTTTTATCAGGATTGGTCTGAGTTCATTTTCGACAAGGGGAACCGCGTCGATGTCAAAACGCTTCGGGATGCTGATGATTATCGTTCCATCTTCTGTTGTTGTTACAAGAACCATAGGTCTTTCCTGTCAGCCGATAGGAAAGGATGCATTTCGAGAAGGAAAAAAGGTTGTGATCTCAATCGGAGGGCGATGATGCCCGGCCCGGCACCGGCGTGGAATGGATGCTGGATTGGGGCAGCCTTTTCGTCTGCCGTGGTTGTTGTTGCTGCGGTAAGCCTGGTTCTTGATTTTGATTATTGAGCAGGGAGTGGAGAACGGGCTCCCCCGGCGTCACGAATGGTATGCCGCATTCACCCTTCTTGTCACCCAGGTCTGGTTATACCTCGAGATCCTCAAAACTGCTCATGAAACTCCGCATCCTGTTGCAGAGGGCCCGGTCCTGAAATCCGGATCACGGTTCGAGTATGTTCAGCCCGACATCCGCATCGAACCGGCGGTCGATGCGGCCTTCCAGCACGGTAATGAAGATCTCGCACGTCCCGCTGACCACGGCACTGGTCAGGTGGCCCCCATACGCAAGAAACGTTTCATCGGTGAGGGTTGCATGCAGGTGGAGGTAGGGTTCCCCGCCCATCGTGGTGATATTGCCAAGAAGGGACGCGATCTCGAAGTCGCCCGAGAGCGTCGTGGTGTGATACTCCTTCGTTCTCGTCTCAAAGAGCCCTATCACCGCGTTCCCTACAGCGCCGATGCCCTGCACGGTTCCAAACAGGATCTGCTGTTCGATGCAGAACGCCTTCAGCGTGCTGACGATCTCCTCCCCCCGGTCGATGCGGAGGATGAAGGTTGTGCCGGACTTTCTGTGCTGCATGACTTTCATTTTCCTGTTGTTGTTCTGAACCGATGATGGTATGCACGATACTTTGGGAAAAGACCGGTTGCCCGTTCAGACGGTCCGGCCATAGTGGAGCATGAACAGCCCTGTCTGGTTGTCGGGCGAGCAGCTGATAGCCCGCTGCAGGACAAACTCCGGGCCAAGCACCTCGTCAAGGAGCGAGCGCCACTGGCCTTCCAGCATGTGATAATCGCTCCGCTCCCCGCGGGGCTCGGAGAGGATGGAGGCGACCTCGGTCATCAAAAACGAGTCGATGCACTCGTTTGCCACTTCCACGGGCGCATCGTGGGC
>DUHF01000305.1:0-4543 GCA_013331015.1 Methanoregula sp. | reverse complement strand
TCGGGAGTGTCGTGGTCAGCGTCCATCTCGAAGAGGAGGAAGTGGTTGATCCACGGCTTGAGCCGCCTGAGATGGACCCTTTTATCCTCGACTGGCATGTGGTGGTAGGCAAGCGAGCTCATCGCGATGTCGTATGACTCGCCGACCGCTCCCGAGCAGTCCTGGATCTTCCCGTTCCATGTACGGATGGAGATCTCGGAAAACGCGTCCCGCACGGTCTTTTCGGCAAGCGCCGCCATGGCAGGCGACGGGTCGATGAGCAGCACTTCGTTAATGCCCGGCGCTTTCTTCTCTTCAAGGATGCAAAAGAGAAGAGCGACGGTCAGCCCCCCGTCGCCGCAGCCGATGTCCATGAACCGGATCTTTTCCTCAAAGACCGGAAGCGACCGTGCGGATTCAAGAACAAACGTCCTGCGGGCGTTGGTCATCAAAGGGACGGTCGTGAAGTGGATGAACGGCCGGGGATCGGAGAAGACCGTTGCCGGTTTGGCCAGTGTGTTGCTGTACCGCTGCAGGAACCCGAGCAGGTAGGCGCAGCCAAAGTTTCCCTCCTCTTCGATGAGGACAGCAGGCGTTATCCATGCCATGGCCTGCTCACCTGCGCCGTGGGCTGCAAGGAACGTGGCAAGATAAAAGTAAAACGCGGGGATGAGGTCAGGCCGGATCTCCGGCATGCCCTGATCCGGCCCGGCACCGCTTATGAGGATCTCGTCTGCGAACGCCCGCCATTCCTGTTGTTCCCGGTCTGTGAGGAAGTGCATGATCTGCCGTGAGATAGGTGAGGGGTACCGGGTAAAAAGGCTGCTTGTTCTCCGGGTAAGATTCCAAAAAGCCCCCCTGTATCACCGGCCGGTAACTGCTGCTTTATCTACCATCCAAAAAAAATTTCGATCTTTTTTTATTTTATGGGCTTCAATAAAAGATAACGCACTGAGCTATCATCATCCTCTGCAGGCCCGCATATTCAAAGAAAAATGCGGCGTGTGCCAGCAAATAACAACCGAACCGGAGTGCCTGACCGTGGAAGAATTTCCCTCGTTAGCCCGTATGCTGCAGCTGATCCTTTTCGGCTTCTGCCTGTTCCTCATCGTATTTGGGGCATTCATCCTCGTCTTCTCCGACATCCTCTTCGACCTCCCCCGGGTGGAGATCGATCCGGCAACGCCTGCCGGCCCGCCAATAAAGGTCTCCCGCTCCTTCTCCTTCCACAACACCTCCGGGTCGGTCAGCATCGCGGTGAACGCGTCCGTCTATGCTGCGTCAAAGAAATCCTACCGGGGCGTCATCCTTGTCCGGAACCCGGAAGGCTATGGGAATAAGTACTACAACGCGATCATGAACGATCCCACGCAGGAGGCGATCTACGACGACCTCCTGGTGCAGTTCCGGGCCATCCGTAACGAGCACAACCTCTCCGATGACGATTACCTTGAGATGATGACTTCGTTTGTCCAGACCATCCCGTACAAGGATGGCGGCAACGCCCCCCCGAAGTACCCTGCCGAACTCCTGGTAGAGAACATGGGCGACTGCGACGACAAGGCGATGCTCCTCTCAGGGCTGCTTGCCCGGGAAGGGTACACCGTCTCGCTTTTCAAGTTCGGGCCGGAGAGCCACATGGCAATGGGGATCGGTTCGGACGCGTTCCCGTACAAGGCAACGGGGTACACCTATCTTGAAGCGATGACGCCGGCCTATGCCGGTATCCCCACGTTCTCGATCATGACAAAGAAACCTCTCAACTCTGATCCCATGGTTATCCCGATCAGCAACGGAACGAGGGTGTATGGGAGCGGGGGCATGACGGCGTACATCAACGAAACGATGGCCCGGACAAAGGCAGGGTCAGCAGCGCTCACCGCACGGCTCGATGCGTTCCCTGAAACGGGAAAAGAGAGCGCGGAGTACCTCGCGGTGCAGGAAGAACGCGACAGGTATGCTGCCATCCACCAATACATCATGAACCACCCGCTCGACCGCCCGGGCACGTACGCGTATCTCCAGCGGGAGTGGGGAGAAAATACCGGGTAATAAGGATCGTTTTGGGGTACCGCAATTACCGCGGGAGCTGGATTCTGACCCTCCCTTGAAAAGCCAAAAGGCTCATTCGGGGCGCAGGGAAATCCCGCTTGTATTCACGGCACGAACCGCAGGCCGCAATAGACCGGCCCTCTTGTTGTATCGTTTGCAATGTCAACTGCCATCATGCCGGTGATGATGGCGCGGAGCTCGTTTTCCAGAATAACCCGTGGGAACCGGTGGGTTGTTCTCTGGAAGAGCCGGACCCATTCGGTCCAGAGGAGCATGCACTGGACATTGCGGATCGCGTCCTGGCAGACATGGTGCGCCAGGAATTCGTCAAGAAGAACCAGTTCGCGATAGTCCTCAGGCTCGATGGAACTTTTTAGCACCCGGTCCCTGACCTCAAACCGCTGCACCGCGGGGGTACGTGCGATCTGGCGGAAACGTTCCGGTTGTGCGGTCCTGTATTCGATACCGGTTCCGGGACTCTTTACGGTTGCCATGGCGTATCACGAACAGAACTTGGCGATGGGGAGTTTATATTAATATTGTTCAATGAAAGACCACGCAGTGGAACGGGATTATAAACATTTGGGAAAAATTCTCCATTTTTTACCGGGACCGGGTATAAGAACCGGTCCGGATTTCTGCGGGACGGGAGCCGGGGGTTACCTGCGCTCCGTCCCGCTCACCGCAGGCATACGCTTAAAATCCTCTCCCGCCAACCACATCCCGGAGATTTTTATGGAGAAGATCACGCTTGGCGCAATGCCGTACATGAGTGTCATGCCCACCCTGATCGTGGGTGCAAACGTGAAAGGAAAGGCCAACTACATGACCGCCGCGTGGGCAACGGTTGCCTGCATGGCGCCGCCCATGGTCTGTGTTGCGATCAACAAGACCCGGTTCACGGCACAGGGGATTGATGAGAACAAGACCTTCAGCCTGAACGTCCCTTCAACCCGCGATGTGGTAGCAGCAGACTACTGCGGTATCGTCTCCGGTTCAAAGGAGGACAAGTCAAACGTCTACACGTCCTTTTACGGCAGACTCGCGACCGCCCCGCTGGCAAAAGAGTGCCCGGTGAACATTGAATGTGAACTCTTCAAATCCGTTGACTGCGGGAGTCACCTGCTGTATATCGGAAAAGTCGTGGAGATCCACGCGGATGCGTCCTGCGTTGCAGACGGGAAACCGGATACGATCAAGACCGACCCGATCGTCTACGCCCAGTCCGCGTACTGGAAGGTAGGAGAACCGGCCGGCAGGGCGTTTTCCATTGGGAAGGAATACCAAAAGGAGTAAGGCGGGATTTTTCCCCCTGCACATTTTTGGCAGTCCGGTATTGGCCGCGGTTTTTTTTTGGATGAGCAGTTTTCAAAAATAAATGGGTTATTCCCGCCGCCGCACCACAGCAGCAATGCAGATGAAGCCCGCAAGCACTCCGGCAACCAGCACCGGCTCAGGTCCTTGTGAATAGAGGACTTTTGTTGTCGGGATCGTTACGCTTTCCACAACCGTGGGTTCCGGGGTTATGACAATGATCTCGGCCGGGGTCAGGTCCGGTGTGACCTGTGCAACCGCGACAGGTTCCGGGTCCGGCAGGGGGACGCGCACCTCCTTTTTTATCAGCGTCCCTGAGACCGGGTTAGCACTCTCGTCCAGTTCCTGCAGTTTTACCACCGTGATGGTGCCTGGCTGTTCGGGAACTGTTCCGGTCAACCGTACCGTGACATCGAACCGCTTCCGGGAATAACTGAGTGTCCAGCCATCCAGCCGGACCTGGGCACCCTGCCGGACCGCTATCTGCTCGACAACCGATGGCTGGTCGTCCATGGGCTCGACCCTGGTAACGGTCCAGCGGGGATCTTTAAGATCGGTGAACATGGTCAGCGAGTTGTCATTGTTAAATGTCGAACCGGTCATCCAGGAATCGAAGTGGAGCGAGTAGTCTGCGGTCACCGTGGTGCCCGGGAGGAGCTCCGTTCCCGAGGGGCTTTGCGACCAGCTGCTCATTGTCCAGCCGGATACGCAGGGAACCATAATGAATACAAGCAGGAGAAGAAGTGCACCCCGAATCCACCATTGCGAGCTCATATACGTTCAACAACGGGAACAGGAATAAAGGAGCTCCTTTTTTCCCCGCTGTCGCGGGTTCCGGTCTACTCCCGGTGTAAAAAAAAGATCCCCGTGCCTCCGGTTCCGGATCCGCGCTCTGGTCTTACCGGGTGGATCCGGGTACTTTGTTTCGACCTTTTTTTGGAATATTGCATCTCATTAATTGATATATCTTTCTCACCCTCATACATCGAAATTTGGCATTTTTGTAATATTCTGGCAATATTCCAAACCCCGATTTACCTTTTTCCGGAATAAAAAACAAAGATCATATAAAGGAAATTATCTCCAGTTGTATGGGAGTTATCATAAACTGTAAAAACTGAGGGAATCTCTTCGATTTTTTTGGGGGATAGGTATGTATTCAATCCTGTACGTTGACGATGAGGAGATCCTTCTTGGC
>DUHF01000007.1 GCA_013331015.1 Methanoregula sp. | reverse complement strand
AAGAACTGGATGCCATCCATCACCGGCATCTGGTAATCCGAGACAATGACATCGTAGGATCGTTTCCGGATCAGGGAAAGCGCGCTCTTTGCGCTGGTGGTGGTCTCGACAGTAAACGTTCCCTTTCGCTCAAGGTAATGACGGACCGGATCGAGGAGTGCAGGTTCATCATCCACATAGAGGACGGTGATGGAGAACGGGTTTTTTCCGTTCGCCATTGACGGCGGAAAAGTTACCGGAAGTGATGGTTCTCTCCGGTCTCCACCCTCAGGATCCATGCTGCACACCTCTCCATGAGTATACAAAATACGGTAATGTGTTATATAACTTTCTCAATACAATCCGGGAAAACGGTTTGTTTTTAAGACTATTTGGGACAAAAAGTGAACAAAAAAAGGATTGGGGCCAAATATGACCGTTACGCGGGCGTTGGCAGCGTTTCCGTGCGCTGGTAGACGAGGACGTCCAGGGTATCTGCCGTGAGTGTCAGCCCGGTGGCGCTGGCATCAAACGCTGCGGTTTTTCCAAGAATGGCAAGATAATTCTGCTCCAGTTCGGCATAGGGTGCACAGAACATCTTGGTTGCACCGAGGTTGCTGACGGTCATTCCCATGCCTTTTTGGGTGACTGCACCGGTCAGGGCATAGGATCCGAAATAATTGTTGCAGCCGGTATAGCCGGTCAGCGAACCATCCGTGTTGAGCGTGAGGGTGATTTCGTAATCCGGGTGGATTACTGCAGTGCCGTCCTGGATGCCCATCGTGGTGAGCGTCCAGTGGCCGGCAAGGGTATCGGGAATGGGCTGGGTGACCGGAGCAGGGGTGGTGTCAGGGGTCAGGACCGGTGTTGCAACGGGTGCCGGGGCTTGCGGAGTGGTGCAGCCCGCAACCATTGCGGCAGCAACGAGAAGGAAGAGAAAGGGTATGGACAGGCGTTTCATACCCCGGGTTTCGGGTTGATTGTATTTAAAGGATCAGGGTTCTGTGACGTCAGGGGCTGCTGGTTTTCCGCCCCCCGTACGCCTGCACGTGTTTCCATGCCTGGTGGTAACGGGAAAACCGATCGTCCTCCTCATCGTAGATTGCCATATCCGTCCTGCCGTACCGTTTTCGGTCCTCACCCACCGGGCAGACCCTGATACAGAGCCCGCAGGGCGATATGGATCGTTTGAAGAGCGCCTCCGAGCGCAAGGCACAGGCTCTTTTGTCGGTAAGCCCGTCCGGATAATCCTTTGCCAAAAGCGCCCTGACCGGGCATGCTTTCACGCACCGCATGCAGCGGGTACATAACGGCTCCGTGATGAGCGGATCGGGTGGGAGCGCGGCGCTCGTGAAGATCGAGACGAACCGCACCCGGGGCCCGAACTCCCGCGTCAGGAGGGTATTGTTCACGCCGAACGTCCCGAGACCGGCGAGGAGTGCCGCGTGCCGGTGGGAGAAGAAGGCGACCGGGTTCTCTTTGAGGATCGCAATCGACCCGTAGCCATCACGGGGGATCCAGGTTGAGGGGTGCCCCTCGCGGGTGAGCCATGCAGACAGCCTGTACCCGTGCATGTCCAGCAGGGTATTGACCGTGCGGTACAGCTCGTGGTAATGGATGGACGGTGCGGTCTCGACAACCGGCAGGCTGACCGGCAGGCCGAGGACGATGACGGTGGCAGTCTCCGGAACGATTGCCCGGGGCCGGAACTCGTCGGGCACCCATGGCAGGAAGAGCGGCTCGTCCCAGCGGGCGGCCGGCGCAAACCCGACCAGCGGGATCTCCTGTTCAGCGCACCACTTCAGGATCTGGTCTTTTAATTCCATGGTCAAACCTGCTCCGTTACCCACAAAGGGATCCCGCTATGGATCTTTGCAGGGTACCGGTCCTCATTCACCGGTAACCGTGCAGATGATCGTCCGTTCCCGCCCGGCATTTGTGTCCAGCTCCAGGAGCACGATCTGCTGCCATGTTCCGCACATCAGTTCTCCTGCGGCAACCGGAATGGTGATGTCGGGGCCGACAAGCGCTGCTTTGACATGGGACCGCCCGTTCCCATCGCCCCAGCGGGAATCATGGGCATAGGATATAGTATCCGGAGCCAGTCTGGAGAGCGATTGTTTCAGGTCAGCGAGCACGCCATTCTCGTACTCAATGGTTGTAAGCGCGGCAGTGGAGTGCCGGACAAAGAGATGGACGAGCCCGTCAACAATGCCGCTCTCGCGAACCGCTGCCTTCACCGTGGGGGTGATATCGATGATATCGCCCTCGGCCTGTGACCTGAACGACAGGATCTTCCGAAACATGCAACAATCATCAGAGTGATTGGAGGCCGGGGTGATAAAGGATACGGGACAAAAAACGGAAGATCAGTGGTCTCTCTGGATCATTATCGTGCTACGGGATTTTCACCGGCAGGGTGTGAAGGAGAACATTCACTTTCGTATCGATGATCTGAACCGTGTAATCATCACTCTTGAGAATTTCCATGTCGACCGTCGGTAAATCGGAATACAGGTACGTGCCCGGGGGGGTCTCGTAAATCACCAGGTACTGGCCGGGACCCCATGCAGTGGATTTGATCGTTGTGCCGGGCCGGACCAGGACCGGTGAACCTGATGGTGGTGTGAGCATGATGGCGATCTCTGACACCCCGTCAGTCTGCGAAGTCCCGTTCAGGTTGACCTTATCGCCCTGCTTATGATAGAGGAGAATAACGTGGGTTTCATCGCCGGTCTGGTACGGTGTGGCAGTGACCACAATAAAGGCGGTTTTCTGGAGCAGGCCGGGGATCACCCCGGTCATTGCCCCGATGATAAGAAGTGTTACGAGGATGACGAGGAACGCGATCAGGATCTGGGCAACACATTCTGAAAGTCCGCGTTCGTTGTATGTCATGGATACGCCTGTCTCACTTTGCATTGGGAGGTATAGGTACAAAAATATATGCCTGCGCTAAAAAATCGGCAGGCCGGATACCATGTATCACGGTTGTGAACCGGGTTTCTGGATTGGGGGAAAAAAGGGGGTATCAGGATCCGTCTGGCTCAATGCCATTTTCAGGGCCGGCTTCGCTTTCATTGCCATTCCCATTATCCAGATCTGCCGGGACTATGGCAACACCGACGATCTTGTCGTTCTCGTCGAGGCGCATGATCTTGACACCTTTGGTGCCACGCCCGATGATGCGGATCTCGCTGACCTTGGTGCGGATGACGACACCGGACGCGGTCATGACAAAGATCTCGTCTGTTTCTGAAACAGCCCGAGATTCGATGACCACCGCATCGCGTTCGAGCACCATCGTCCGGACTCCCTTCGTCCCCCGGCCATGCCCGCGGAAATCGTCAAATTCGGTCCGCTTCCCAAAGCCGACGTCGGAAATCGTAAGGAGCGTGTGTTCGTTATCAACGAGGGTGATGGCGCAGACGGTATCCTCCTTAATATGGAAACGCATGCCAATGACACCGGATGCATTCCGTCCCACTACCCTGACCGTCTCTTCGTGGAACCGGAGACCATACCCGAACCGGGTCGAGAGGACAACTTCTCTCGTATTATCGGTTGTGATGACATCTACGAGCTGGTCGCCCTCCTTGAGCCGGATCGCGTTTGTTCCGGTCGACCGGGGGTTGGAGAACTGGTCCTGCGGGATCTTGATGACCTGCCCGAGTTTTGTCGCGAACATGAGGTACTTGTCCGGCCGGAACTCCCGGATGGGGATAACGGTCGTGATGACCTCGTCTTTTAAGTTGAGGAGGTTGACGATCGGTTTGCCCTTTGCAACCCGCGAGCTCTCGGGGATCTGGTAGACCTTGAGCCAGTATACCCTGCCGGTGTTCGTGAAGCAGAGGAGGTAGTCCTTCATCCCGGCAGCAAAGACCGAACTGACCACATCGTCCTCTTTTGTTGTCATGCCCGTGACGCCGTGGCCGCCGCGCTTCTGCTTCCGGTAGCTGTCGAGTTCCATCCTCTTGATATAATTCGTCTTGGTGATGGAGACGAGCACCGTCTTGTCCTCAATGAGGTCTTCTGTGGAGAGATCGCTCATATTAAGGGCGATCTCGGTCCTCCGGGCGTCGCCGAACTTTTGTGCAATCTCGGAGGTCTCGCGCCGGATCTCGTCCTTGATATTTGCTTCGGACGACAGGATCGTTTCGAGCCTGCGGATCTCTGTTTCGAGGTCGTTCTTCTCATCCGTTATTTTCCGCTGTTCGAGCGCTGCGAGCCTGCGGAGCTGCATCTGCAGGATGGCATTGGCCTGGGGTTCGTCAAGGCCAAAACCCGAGATGAGCGCGATCCGTGCGTTGTCGACCGTGTCGGACCCGCGGATTGCCGCGATGATCTTGTCGATGTTCGCAAGCGCGGTGAGAAGGCCGTTTAAGATATGAACCCGTTCCTGGCACTTGTTGAGGTCGAACTCCGACCTGCGCCTGATGACCTCAATCCGGTGGTGGACGAAGTTCCCGAGGAGTGACGGGAGGTTAAGGATCTTCGGTGCCCCGTCCACGATCGCGAGGTTTGAAGCCGAGAAACTGGACTCCAGTGCCGTGAATTTGTACAGGTTGTTGAGGATGACTGCAGAGATCATCCCTTTTTTCAGCTCGAAGACGACCCGGATACCGTCCTTGTCCGACTCATCGCGTATGTCGCTGATGCCGTCGAGTTTCTTGTCTTTGACCATCTCGGCGATGTTCGTGATCCACTGGGCCTTGTTCACCTGGTACGGGAGTTCGGTGACGATGATCCGGTCACCCCGGTTCCCTCCGTCGGATTCCTCGATCTCGGCAACCCCGCGGACCACGACCCGGCCCTGGCCGGTAGCGTAGATGTTCTTCACGCCCTCGACTCCCATCAGGATACCCCCGGTCGGGAAGTCCGGGCCCGGCATAATCTGGAGGAGTTCCTCAATGGATACCGTTGGTTCTTCAAGGAAACGGTTGACGGCTGCACAGACCTCGCGAAGGTTGTGCGGCGGCATCTTGGTCGCCATTCCGACCGCGATACCGTCCGTCCCGTTGACGAGAAGGTTCGGGATCTTCGAGGGGAGGACGGTCGGTTCTTTTAAGGACTCATCGTAGTTGGGGACGAACTCAACGGTGTCTTTGTCGAGATCCTGCAGGATCGCCTCGGCATACGGGAAGAGCCGGACCTCGGTGTACCTGCTGGCTGCAGCAGAATCGCCGTCCACGGAACCGAAGTTCCCCTGCCCCTGCACCAGCATGTGGCGGTAACTGAAGGGCTGGGCCATCTTGACGATGGTATCGTAGATGGAGGCATCGCCGTGCGGGTGGTACTTACCCATCACGTCACCGACCACCCTCGCGCTCTTCTTGGTGGGCTTGTCACTGGTATTGCCCATGTCCCACATCGCATAGAGCGAGCGCCGGTGGACCGGCTTGAGGCCGTCCCGGACATCGGGGATCGCACGGCCGATGATGACCGACATCGCGTAGTTGATGTACGAGGTCTTCATCTCCTGCTCGATGCTGATCGGTTCGGTCTTGTGAGTTTCAGCTACTTCGGCAGGGATATTCTGATCAGATGTCAAGGTTGGTCACCTCCTTTGCGTGACGGTAGATGAAATTCTTCCTCTCCTCTACGTCCTTGCCCATCAGGGTCTTGAACGTAAATTCCGCGTCTGTCGCATCTTCAACGGTGACCTTCCGGAAGATTCGTTGTTCCGGGTCCATGGTTGTATCCCAGAGCTGCTGGGCGTTCATCTCGCCAAGACCCTTATACCGCTGGATGGAGACTCCTTTCTCGCCCATTGCCGCGGAGACCTTCTGCATCTCCTCTTCCTTGTACACGTATTTCTCCTCCTTCCCCTTCGAGATCTTGAAGAGAGGCGGCTGGGCAATGTAGATGTACCCGAGATCGATAAGTTTTGGCATGTACCGGTAGAAGAACGTGAGGAGGAGCGTGCGGATGTGTGCCCCGTCGACATCCGCATCGGTCATAATGACGATCTGGTGGTAGCGGGCACGTTCGGCGTCGAATTTCTCCAGTATCCCGGTGCCGATGGCGTTGATCAGCGTCTGGATCTCGGCGTTCTTTAAGATCTGGTGTTCGCCTGCTTTCTCGACGTTGAGGATCTTTCCCCGGAGGGGAAGGATTGCCTGGAACTTCCGGTCCCGGCCCTGCTTGGCGCTGCCGCCGGCAGAGTCTCCTTCCACGATATAGATCTCGCTCTTTTTGGGATCGCGTTCGGAGCAGTCCGAGAGTTTGCCGGGCAGGCCGGCGGATTCGAGCGAACTCTTGCGCCGGGCCAGCTCCCGGGCGTTCCGTGCAGCCTCGCGGGCCTTTGCAGCCGAGAGGGCTTTTTCAACAATGGTCTTGAGGACGCCCGGGTTCTCATCAAAGTACTCGGTGAGCGCTGCGTACACGAGGGAATCGACAATCCCTTTGACACTGCTGTTGCCAAGGCGCATCTTGGTCTGGCCTTCGAACTGGGGGTTGGCCATCTTGACCGAGACGACGGAGGTGAGGCCCTCCCTGACATCTTCGCCCCGAAGGGTAACCTGGGCGTTCTCCTTGATGAGACCGTTCCGCTTCGCAACAACGTTGATGCCCCGGGTGATGGCGCTCCGGAACCCTTCGAGGTGCGTACCGCCCTCTCTGGTATTAACCGAGTTAACGTAAGTGTAGAGCTTCTCGTCGTACTGGGTTGTGTACTGCAGCGCGACCTCGAGCTCGAGTTTGTTCTCGACATCCTTTTTAGTGATATAGATAGGGTTCGGATGGATGACCTCGATACCCTCATTGAGGTATTTCACGAACTCCGCAAGCCCGCCAGCGTAACAATAGGTGGCGGACGTAACTGCGAGCGTGACAGAATCGACGCTTCGTTCGTCAGTGATGATGATGGTGAGGCCGGCGTTCAGGAACGCGAGTTCACGCAGGCGGTGGGAGAGGGTATCGTAATCGAACGTTGTTGTCTCGAATATCGTTGCATCCGGGACAAAGTGGATCCGGGTGCCGGTCAGCTTGTTCCCGAGTGCTGCGAGGAGGGATGCCCGGTCCTGCTGCTCGTTCCCGGTGGGGTACTGCATTGCGGCAGAGAGGTCGAGCTGGCTGGAGCCGGCCGGGCCTGAAGTGAGTGCCGGGGCCCGGCCGAAGGGGGCCGGTTCACCGTACCACTGCTGGTACCGGGCGAGAAGCTCAGACAAGCTCTCCTCCCGGATCGCGAGCGATGAGGTTGGCTTGCCTTTGGAAAACCGCATCTCATAGATGTTCCCGTCCCGGTAGACCCGGGCCGAGAGCCAGTTCGAGAGAGCGTTCACTACCGAGACACCGACCCCATGGAGGCCGCCCGAGACCTGGTAGGTCTCCTTGTCGAATTTGCCGCCAGCGTGGAGGACGGTCAGTACGACTTCGAGCGCACTCTTGTGGTTCTTCTCCATCACATCGACAGGGATCCCCCGGCCGTTATCCTCGACCATGACCGATCCGTCCTTGTTGATGACGACTGCGATCCGGTTGCAGAACCCGGCGAGCGCTTCATCGATTGCGTTGTCGACGACCTCATAGACAAGGTGGTGCAGGCCGCGGGTATCGGTGCTGCCGATGTACATGGCCGGCCGCTCTCTTACAGGGGCCAGGCCTTCGAGCACCGTAATGTGGGATGCATCGTACGTTTCGGTCACGCGGAATCACCCCGCGAAAAAGCGAATAAAATCTGTACGGAAATCACAATAATTATTGGTTGGTTGGCGTATAAACGGTTGCGGTTGTTTAAATTTAGGATGGATTATAATTTTGAGGTCTCCGACGGGGGGTTTTGTCGCAATTTCTAAGAAATCCGGGGTTTCTTTGATAACCTTATCGTTGCACGTTTTGATCACGGTAACGGCTCTGTAATTACGGTGCACTCCTCACATCAAAACCTGAACTTGTAGTATAATCATACTCGAAGGATGAGTGGGTTGTTTAGTTTGAGCTTATGGATCATTTCACTCTTCAATAATTCATGGGGGGACCCCCTCCCCCCGGCGCATCTCATATAATCCCTCCGCCCCATTGCCCCCGACGGGAGGATGTCGGATGTGCCCCAATCCCGCCCCTTCACTGCCCCTTTTGCCCCTTTGGCGCCCCTTTGAGAATGTAGTGGGTACCTTTGCCAGTCGTACCGACGCGGGAGATTATCTCGCGCTGCTCGAGATCCGCGAGGTCGTTCGTAGCCTGACGCTTCCCTATCGATGCCAGAGCCTGGAATTCTGAATTGGTGATCTTCCCTTTGGCCCGGACGTACTCGACAACCTGGATCTGGCGGGGGTTCAGTCCCATCCGGCTCAGGGAATCTGGATTGAACATATCTTTCCGGAATGTAACTGAGAAGCCCTGGTCTTCCTGGAAGACCGGTTCGGGGATCCCCGCAGTCTCGCTGGCACTCCGCATCTTCTGGATCCCTCCGCCCCACCGTTCGATCCAGCCGATATCATACAGCACCTGGGCGATTCCCTTGTTCCTGAGGACCGATGCATGCGAGGTGAGAAGTTCGGGCAACGTGATGCCGGTTGTCAGCCGGCCCGGGCTCCAGACCTTGAGTGAATCGCTCAGTATCCGGATTTCTACTGCCGAACTGATGGTGTAATCTCGGTGGCAGGCCGCGTTGATGACCGCTTCACGGAGTGCCTCGACCGGGTAGTCCCATACCTGTTTACGTTCGGGTTCTCCGGTCATAACGAACGAGACCCGAATATTCTTCCGGACAAATTCTATAGCATCGTTGACCTGTTCGATGATCGTACCCCGGACCATGCGGTCGTCCAGGACGCTAATCTCATCCGCATCGAAGAGGCCGCAGTGAATGGTTGCCTGCGACAGGTACCGTTGCGGCTCCTTCCCGAAGAGGAGGATTGCGGCCCATGTCGGAGTATTGCCATATAACAGACCGATCTTCTGAAGTACGGTTTGGGGTGATTCGTCATCTGCGATATTCCTCCTGCCGGTCTCGTTTGCTTTTCTGATGTAATCGGCGATTTTGGCAGCATCGAGATCTGCGAATGTCGTATTCGGTGCAGGTGTCAGGTCCCAGCTGCTGCCAACGGACTGAAGGTGCATTTCCGCAATCTCGTGGGGTTGCATGGCACGATTACTGGCGCCGACTCTCCGGTAGCACCTGCCCCGGACCGAGACCGGTTTGAGCGGGTTTTCCCTGATGTGGATGGCTGCCACGGCCCGGCCCTCGCAAGATATTTCTTCAATCTCCGGTATAATGCGGGGTTCAGTGCTCTGGGAAATGGTATTTGCCCATTCTTTAAAAGATTCGGTACCAATCAATGTCCCGACAACATTCCCCCGATCGGTTATCCCGATGAAAATTGTCCCGCCCCGGGTATTCGCGAGTGCGCCAGCTGAAACAACCACTTCCCGATCAAAGGATTCCTTGAATTCAACCGTCTCGGATTCGTGGAGGGCCGGTGCCGGGGACTCAGGCATTGTACTGAATTTTGGTTTCTCCTCCCTATTCTTATTGTTGCTCTGGAGACGCTGGAGCTGAGGATAGTTTCTATCGTGATCGAATGGGAAAACGCCGGCGCGATGTAGGGATTTGACGAGGTGATGTTGAGGACCTGTCGGGCAAGTGTCGGGAATCCCGCCCTCTGCCAAATCTAATATCCTCCCAGATACTATACTGAACCAGAAATAGAGCCAGCCCGACGATCTACCGCTTCTCCCGGTTGATCGCGTTCACCGGAACAAGCAGCGGGTAATTTTTGCAGAATCCCCGGGACCGTTTATCAGATTCCTGCAACAGTGAGACACAAAGAGGTCTTGTGTCTCACCAGCGATACACAAGAGGTTGTTGCGTCCCATTTTTCTGGATTTTTGATACACGGGAATTCTTCATCAGTGTGCTTAGGCTCGAACGGTGACATATCCGGACCCTGCCAGAAAAGATTTTGGGTTTTTCATTCAGAACTGTCGCTCTCCAACAAACATCAACTCCCAACTACAAAGCATATATAATTTATGCGAAAAATAATTCCGGAAACATCCGGCCCCTTTCAAAATACCGGCAACCGGTTCCCATGAAAAATCAAAAGGCGATGATACCATACAAAAGAAAAAGAATCCTTCAGTAAGATATTCCGGAGCCGCCTCATGAGCCGGCATCCGGTCAAGGCACTAAAAAAGGCAGACCCGATCGCCCGGCAGCGCGGCGACGTACAGTACTACGAGCGCGGCCCGGGGATGAACGCCGACTTTGCCATCACCACTCCGGAAATTTTTGCACCGGTGAAGATCAAACGGATGCGGTACCTTCGCTGCACGATCCGCTGGCTGGAGCGCGAGGCGGCAGTTGAGATCGCCGGACTCCGCCTCTTCCCGTCATCGCGAGAGATCTCCCGGGAGCTCTGGTACTGCTCATCCGCGTACGCGTTCCGGTTCTTCCGGGTCTGCGATACCGGCCTCGTGGAACTTGGGCGGGATGGACAGCCGCTACCGGAGAAATCACCGGTGCCGAAGCCCGGGGCGGGACCAGGAGTACCTGTTGTCCCGCCAGGGATCGTACATGCCAGTTCTGGGGATTCTATGGGGAATCCCCTCCCGCCACATACCCCGTAGCCGGTCCCTCCTACGAAGAACCGGCTATGGGGGAATGCCTCCCCCGGCCGGGAGGCTCATCTTTAAAATGGGCTCCGTTTGGCAAACAGGGACTTTTAAGACCGTTTTTAAAAAACACCGCCGGTTTCGGGAACCTGAAAAATTGCCGAATTTACCGGATCACCCTGCTTTCCACTCCAGAAAACGCTCGTTCCTGCCCCCGTCTGGCAGATCTACGGCGAATGCAAAAACTGCGCTAACCGGACTTAATTCGCCGGGCAGGCCGGATCAAAATCGGGTATCAGGACGGTATCCGTGGCGCGTTTCTGGTGTTTGATTGGTATTTTTTGTCAGTATCAGCAGGTACCCGAAAGCCACGCACTGAAACCCAAAGATCGCCCGTGGAACGCGGGAGTTCGAAGATTTAGTCAGGGTTTTTTTTTAGTTTTGTCGAAGATGTTCAACTCGACCGGAAATTAAAATTCACAAAGCAAAAATTTCATTTCTCGGGTGCGATGTCTTTGACTTCATGCGGATTTTTTTTAGTCACGATGGATTCATACCCCGGCTCTGCAAACCCTGTTGCCCCCGGACCAAAGGAAAGATTGGGAATCTGATCGGGCAGGTGAAAGGTGATTTCCTGCTGGCCGGGACATTCAGTCCTTTTCCAGATCTGAATCCGTAGTGCATGCACTGGCTCAACCGGGGCAAAAAAAAGGAATGCCGTGGACTTCCCGGTGATCGTTGCAGGGCAAAAAACTCTGCCTTCAGAAGAAGACATCTTCCCGTGGCAGCCGCCACTTGGCCGGCGGCTGGTCGGCAGCATACCCGATGGCGCAGAGAACGACCGGCACATATTCCTCGGGCAGGAAGAGCACTTCCGCAAAGGCCACCGGGTCGAACCCGCCCATCGGGCAGGAGTCAAACCCAAGCGACTTTGCGCCATTGACCGCGTTGCCGAGCGCGATATAGATCTGCTCGCGGGCAAATCCCATCCGTTGCTCGGGCGTCATCGAGCCGATATATCCCTTGATCATGCCGGCATACTGCCCGACCATCTCCTTTGGCATACCGGACTGCTCCATACCCCAAAGCACCTTGTCGATCAAGGGTTCGAGCTCGGTATTGGCGCAGAAAACCAGCAGGTGCGAGCAGGTGGTGATCTGCGGCTGGTCATTGGCATGCGGCCTGAGGCTTGCCTTGATCCGGCTTGCGGAGATGACCTTGATCTTCCAGGGCTGGAGGTTGAATGCGGACGGGGAGTACCGGATGATATCGAGCAGCAAAAAAAGCGCCTGCTCATCGATCATCCGGCCATCGAACTGCTTGGTAGCATACCGCTGCATGACAATATCTTTGAACTCCATCTCACAAAACCCTCTCAACACCAACGCGCTGATATGGTAATCGTTCGTCTTTGGGATTAAAAAAATGTGGGATTGTCCGGTTTTTCCTTCACGGAAGTTTAAGATAGGCCTTTTCTGCCAGATCCCTGGGCAGTGCATAATCCGCATAGGGCCCGGTCATTTGGAGAACCACGAGGCTTGTGTCTTTGGCAACGATTATCTCCACGATATCCTGTTTGAGTGAACTTTTCAGCGAACCGGACCTCAGGGGGTCACCCTTGTTCACCCTCACCCCAATCTGCGATCTCGCCCTGCCGCTGAATGCATGGCTCTGCTCACCCGGCCCCGGCGCGGGAAGCGGCTCCCGGTTTTACCGGTAAAATTTTGTGAAATGATGACGTCTGGGGCCAAAGGGGGAAAAGGAATTTATCGCTGGCATCAGGATACTAAACTATGCCAGCACCTCTTGTCGGGAGAAAGTTCGGGGTCAACGTCATTCCGGTGCCGGACCGGAATGTCTGCCGCTCAATAAACGTCCTGGGAATATCCGGGTCAAGCCGGCAGCAACCGGGCATGAGCAAGTCGGAACGGCTCCTTACCCGGGCCCTTGAGCAGTATACCGGTTTTGGCTGCAGGACCAACCTCATCCGGCTCAAGGATCTCATCATCCATGACTGCGAGGGTAACTATTCTGAAGACCCGTCGTTCTGCACGTACCCCTGCCAGAGCTCGATGAAATACGATGACGACCAGATGCAGGAAGTCTATGATGCGGTGATCGGCTGTGACATCCTGATCCTTGCAACGCCTATCCGGTGGAACAATCACTCGGCACTCATCCAGAAGTTCATCGAGCGGATGAACTCAATCGAGAACCAGCAGTCATGGTTTGGCAACCGGATGATCAAAAACAAGGTGGCCGGTCTCATCGTCATCGGGCACGTTGACGGGGTCCAGCACGTTTCCGGAAACCTGCTCAACTTCTTCTCCTGGCTCGGGTTTCACATCCCGGAGATTGCAATCGCTTCGTGGGTTGGAGAGAATGATGAGGACACCACGAAAGACTGGGCACAGATCGAGGCGAACCGGTACACAAAAGAAGACCTTGAAAACCTGGTTGCCAGTTCGCTTTGGCTTTCCTGCGCCCTTAAGGGTCAGGGTGCAGAAAAGACCGGCGACCGGTAATATAACCATAAATACTAATGGATTAGAAAAAAACTGTACCTGATAAAAAAGCGGGGTGTGACGGTTCTCTTGAGTATCTTTCCCAAGCGGCGGATGAGGCGGTCGCGGTCGAGGCATATCCAGCCGCTCCTGCGCGAGATCACGGTGTCGAAAAACGATCTTGTCGCCCCGCTTTTCGTTGACGAGCTCATCACGGTTCCAAAACCCATTGCTGCGATGCCCGGCCAGTTCCGGTACCCCGTCTCCGGAATCGCTGAGGTGGCGCTCGGGCTCTGGAATCTTGGCATACGGTCGGTCCTGCTCTTTGGCATCCCAAAGCAGAAGGACGCGGTCGGTACATCTGCATACGACCCGGAGGGAGTGGTCCAGCAGGCAGTCCGGGAAGTGAAGAAAGCAGTGCCGGAGATGGTGGTCATCACCGATGTCTGTGCCTGCGAGTATACCGACCATGGCCATTGCGGGATCATCGGCACGTCACGGTACGGCACCGATCTCTTAAACGACCCCTCGCTTGAACTGATGAACCGGATTGCCGTCAGCCACGCAAAGAGCGGGGCAGACATCGTTGCCCCGTCCTGCATGCTTGACGGCGTTGTCGGGTCAATCCGGGCGGCGCTCGACGCTGAAGGCCAGGAAGAGGTCCTCATCATGTCCTACTCCACCAAGTTCGCGTCTGCGTTCTACGGCCCGTTCCGTGAGGCTGCGGGCTCCGGGTTTTCGTTTGGCGACCGGTCCACCTACCAGATCCACCCGGCCAACAGCCGGGAGGCGATCCTTGAATCCCAGCTCGATGCCGACGAGGGCGCCGACATCCTGATGGTGAAACCCGCCGGGTTCTATCTCGATATCCTTGCCGAGGTTGCATCGCTCGGGTTGCCGGTCGCTGCCTACCAGGTGAGCGGGGAATATTCCATGATCAAAAGTGCTGCCGCAAACGGCTGGCTGAACGAGAAAGAGGCCGTGCTCGAGAGCCTGACCTGTATAAAACGGGCGGGGGCCGACCTTATCATCACATATTTTGCGGCCGATGCCGCGAGGTGGATTTAAGTGAAATACAATACCAGTAAAGACCTGTTTGCTGAAGCCAGTACCCTGATGCCCGGCGGCGTGAGCAGCCCGGTACGGGCCATAAAGCCGTACCCGTTCTACACGGCCTATGCCAGCGGGGCGCACCTGACCACCGTTGACGGTGCCGTGCTCATCGACTGCTGCATGGCCTATGGTCCGCTCCTGCTCGGCCACGCCCCCCAGCCAGTCAGGAAGGCAATCACCGACCAGCTGGATCTCGGCTGGCTCTACGGCACTCCCACCCCGCTCGAACCGGCGTTTGCAAAACTCATCACGCAGGATCATCCCGGCATGGACATGGTCCGCTTTGTGTCGAGCGGCTCCGAAGCCACAATGGCGGCCATCCGCGTTGCCCGCGGGTATACCGGCAAAAAGGACATAATCAAGGTTGAAGGCGGGTTCCACGGCGCCCACGACGCGGTGCTGGTAAAAGCCGGCTCCGGGGCAACCACAACCGGGGTTCCGGACTCGGCGGGGGTTCTTGCCGATCTCGTGAGCCACACCCGGCAGGTACCTTTCAACGACACCGAAGCCCTGGAATCGCTCCTCTCATCGAACCGCGATATCGCTGCATTCATCATCGAACCGGTGATGGGAAATATCGGCCCGGTTCTTCCGGAGGACAATTACCTCAAGGAGATCCGCGAGATCACCAAAGCCCATGACGTACTCCTGATCTTTGACGAGGTCATCACCGGTTACCGGCTCGGGATTGGCGGGGCGCAGAAGATGTTCGGCGTCCAGCCTGACCTGACAACGCTTGGCAAGATCATCGGCGGCGGCCTTCCCATCGGGGCATTTGGCGGGAGGCGCGAGATCATGGAATGGGTATCGCCGCAGGGACCGGTATACCAGGCCGGCACCTTCTCCGGTAACCCGCTCTCGCTCACCGCGGGGATTGCCATGCTCCAGTACCTCCACGATCATCCCGAGATCTACCACAACCTTGACGAGAAGACCCGGGCCATGGAAGAGTCAATCGGCAACAGGGCCGGGGGTTCCTTTGTCCGGCTCGGCTCGATGTTCAAGTATTTCTTCAGGCCCATGGTCCCGAAGAACTACCGGGAAGTAAAAACGTGCGACACGGCAGCATTTACCCGCTTCTGGGAGAAGATGCTCGCATGCAAGGTCTTTTTACCCCCGTCCCAGTTCGAGACCAATTTCCTCTCGGCAGCGCATACCGACGACGACCTCGCCACCATCGTACAGGCGTACATCCAATGCCGGTAAGGATCGGGACCCGGGGCAGCAAACTCGCCCTTGCCCAGACCAGTACGGTCGTGCAGAAACTTGCCCGTCTCGGCATCGACGCAAAGTTCGAGATCATCGCCACGCAGGGGGACACCACAACGCAGGTCCCCCTCCACGAGATCGGAGGGCAGGGGGTCTTTGTCCGTGCCCTTGACGATGCAATCCTTGAAGGCAGGATCGATTGCGCGGTGCACAGCATGAAAGACATTCCGGCATTCCGCCCGTCCGGGCTGGTGACGGCAGCGATTCTTGCGCGGGACTCACCCGCCGATTTTATTGCCTTCAATGATTCGATCGATGCTGTCGGTCTGCTCGGGACGTCAAGCACACGGCGCCGGGCCCAGTTTCTCCGGCATGACCCGGACCTGACCATAAAGGATCTCCGGGGAAATGTGGATACGCGTCTCCGGAAGCTTGCGGAGAGGGAATACGATGCGATCCTGCTTGCAGAGGCTGGCCTCCAGCGACTCGGGCTCACCATCAAAGGAGAGCGCATGGATCCCGAAACGTTCGTGCCGTCGCCCAACCAGGGAACCATCGCGGTGGTATCGCGGGCAGACCCCTCCCTGCAGGAGATGCTCGCGGCACTCGACCATCCCGGCACCCGTACTGATGTCATGTCAGAGCGGGCGGTGATGGAGGAACTGGGTGGCGGGTGTTTCACGCCCCTTGGGATCTTCTGCCGGGACGGCCACCTGATCGCAGAAGTGCTCTCGCTTGACGGCCGGCGCACCGAGCGGATTGAAGCGGACGTGAGGACATTTGACAAAGCCCGGGTGCAGGGACGCGTCCTGCGGGGCCGGGCACAGGACTTAATTGACGATGCATTCAGAAGACTGGGGATCACGCATGGTGGGTAAGATATATCTGGTGGGCTCCGGCCCGGGAAGCGAGGGGCTGCTCACGCAGCGCGGACGGGCGGTCATTGACCGGGCTGA
>DUHF01000036.1 GCA_013331015.1 Methanoregula sp. | reverse complement strand
GCGTCCTGCGGCTGCACGGACATGACCGGGGTATGCATGATCTGGGCGGCCCGGATCTTCCTTGGTTCGGCACTGTTGAGCACGACAATGATCTTGTTGAGGGTGCTGACCCGGGGATCTACATTACCGGCTTCGATCCGGGCTACCATGGACTGGCTGATCCCGGCCTGTTTTGCAAGTTCGGTCTGCCGCATGCCGAGCGCCTCGCGGCGCGACCGCAGTTCTTCAGGAGTGGGGATATGCATTGCTGATTACTGATGGTCATAAGAAAATATCAAGGTTATGGCACAATTATGCGCTGGTATCGCAAACCGGCAGGAAATACTCTGAGGGGGTATGACGGTGTTCTCTTTTGCAGTTCGCGGGCGGGCGATACATTCATAATCTGACCGTGAGAACAGCTCAATTACGACAATCCAATGATCCGATTGGATTAGTGTTCCCTATGACTGATAGTCCGGAAGACGACGACACAAAGGAAGATCATAGGCTGTTTTTCCCCGGTTCACCGGATCAGTATTTTCTGCGGATAACCAGCCGGTCTTTTCATGCATTGCACAGCAGGACCATTTCGTCCTTTATGAACAGGAAGGCAGTACGGGGGGGATCCCATTGAACCTGATACCGGATCCCGCAGTCCCCCGGACCGGCGCCGCAACCATTCCGGCTTTGCACTCCTGCGTCCCCCGCCTGCCCATGGATGGCATCCCTGCACGGGCTTATCCGGAGATCCCCGCCCAGGTACGGAAAAACACCGGTCCCGGAGCAGCCCGGCACGAACCGGCCCTCACCCGGGACACGTTTTTAGAACTCCGGCAGGGTGATATCAACCACATCATCAGCGAGAGCTATGCCTACAAGACCGAGGCCTATTACACCATCCTGCGCCACGAACTGGATGGGATGGGGGTTATGCCTGCGAGCAGCGCGGTTCTGGATGCATCGGTCGTTCCCCTCTGCCTTGAGCGGGCACGCCTTGCCAAAATCCCGGTCTGCGACTGGGGCATCTCGCAGGGGTATGTGCCGCTCCCGTCCATCCTGTACGGTCTCAACTACTTTGCCAGCACCGCTGACTACTGCGTTGTTCATGACGACACGCAGGCAAAAGAGGCGGTCCGGCACCTCACCAACTGCGGAAAGTACCCGTTCTGTTACCAGAAGATCCCGGCGGGTGCAACGATCAGCACCTGCATCTCGGTCTTTGGTAAAACGTCCTCCCCATGCGATGGCGCAGAGCAGCTCGCAAGACAGGTGTACGAGCTCTTCGAAATCCCGCTCGTGACCCTGGTGATGGTTGCGGACGGGGACACGTACCGGCTCTCGTCGCTTGCTCCCACGCGGTACTGCCGTATGTCACCAGCCGAACGGTCGCTTCTCATGGCGTACCTCCATCACCAGGAGTTCCTATGAGCAGGCTCGGCATCTTTGTTGACCGGAAAACCCTTGCCAATGCCGAGCAGCTCACGGCCCTTATCCGGTGCCGGGATGTGGCAGAGAACCTGGGCCACCATGCCGAGTTCCTCTTCCCGACCGACATCAACCGGATCCCCCAGATGGATGGCATCTTCATCCGCACCCGCACGGATCCGATGAACATCGCTTATGTTGCCGCACAGATGGCAGCGTTCCACAAAATCCCGGTCATCGATGATCCGGGCTCCATCCGGATCTGCTCGGACAAGATCAACATGTATTCCCACCTCATAAAAAACGGCGTTGCCATTCCCCGGACGGTCTTTATCGCAAAACAGGACTTAACCGTGGACTGTGCAACCCGGCTCTTTGACACCCTCGGCTCCCCGCTCATCCTCAAGGAGCCCTCAACCTCCTTCTCGCTCCGGGTGGAGAAGGCAAGCGACATTGCCACGTTCCTCCAGGTTGCCCGGAGATTCATCAGGCTCTCCGACTGGATCGTTGTCCAGCAGTATGTAGAGAGCACCTATGACTGGCGGGTTGGGGTGCTTGACGGAAAACTCCTGTATGCCTGTAAATATACCATCCCGTCCGTGACGTTCAAGATCCAGGCCTCGGTGAACGGCCATATCGTGTATTGCGGGGTCGAGAGTGTACCGGAACCGGACGTTCCCCTGCCGGTCATTGCGCTCGGAATTGAAGCGGCAAACGCCATCGGCAACGGGCTCTATGGCGTGGACATCAAGAACAGCAACGGCGATGCCTGCGTCATCGAGGTCAACGACAACCCTTCGATCGAGAGCGGCGAGGATACCTGTTACCCCCGGGTCTTCGAACAGATCGTCACTCATCTTCTTGCAGCGTGAACCCCCATGACTGACGACTGGCTGCTCCGTGCCGAAACTATCTGCCTTGCATGCGGGGGGCACTGCTGCAACGATGCCCATCCCCCAATTTCCGGCCACTGCTACGAAAGGCTCCGTGGCGAAGGGGTATCGCCAGAGATCTTTGAAACCGCCGGGTACCGCCGCCTCCGGACCCGGCCGGATGGCACCTGCATCTGCCAGGCTGGCGGGAAATGCTCCATCCATGCAATAAAACCCGAGACCTGCCGGGCCGGGCCGTTCACGTTCGATGTGCGGGATGATACCATCGAGATCTTCTTGAAATTCGAGAGCATCTGCCCGGTAGTCCGGCTGCTCAAGGAAGTCCCCGCTGCCTACGATCAGCAGTACTTGCTTGCAGTAGCGAGCATCACTCACCTTGTTGCTCACCTGACTGATGATGAGCTGGCCGCGATATGCAGTATCGATGAGCCGGATACCGGGAAGGTTGCCGAGATCCCCCGCATGAGGCTGAACGGATCATGACCATCGGCACCGAGCACGAGTTCTCTATCAATGATTCCCGGTTCACTCCCCTGCCGGTCTCCGACCGGATCCTCCGTGCCATCTGCGGCAGGAACGCAAGCGAGATCCTTTTTGGCGACGTGAAACTGGGAAAAGAGCTCCAGAAGACGGTCATTGAACTGGTCCCCCGCTCTCCTGCTGAAGATCTCGTGTCGCTTGAAACCCGGCTGGTCAGGGGGCTGAACAAGTTCAACCACATCTTTGAAGACCAGTACACCCTGCTCGGGCTGGGCATGCACCCGACAGCCTGCCCTGACGAGGTCCCGGTCTGGGATCATGACGAGAGCGAGTATTATGCCGCCTATGACCGGCTCTTCAATATCCGCCAGCACGGGTGGCTGAACATCCAGGCGCTCCAGGTGAACCTGTCCTATAAAAACGACCGGGAACTGGTTGCGCTGTACAACCGGATCCGCTGCCTCATCCCGTACCTGGTTGCCGTCACGGCTTCCTCCCCCGTTGTCGAGGGACGGCTGACCGGCTCCTGCGACAACCGGCTCCTCTTCTACCGCTCCAACCAGAAAGAGATCCCGCTCATCTGCAATGACCTGATTCCCGAGAAGATCCGGACCGTTGCTGAGTACCGGGCCATGCAGGAGGTGGTGTTTCGGAATCTCCGTGCCCATGATGCGGCCATACTCTGCGAGGAGTGGGTGAACTCAGGCGGTCTTATCATCAGGTTCTCCCGGAAGTGCCTCGAGATCAAGGCGCTGGACGAGCAGGAGTCCATCTGTTCCGACATGGCAGTCTGTGCATTTGTCCGTGCCCTCCTCCGGTGCCGCATGCTCCCGGTAGCAACCGACCGGGATGCCCTGCTTGAACTTACAAAAACCGTTATCCGGAGTGGGACTGCTGATATCAGGCCGGATCTTGAGCGGTTATACGGGTATGCACTCCGGCATGCAACTGAGGACGAGTTGCACTACCTCCCCATCATTCATGACCGGATTGTGCAGGGCAGTCTTGCTGAACAGATGACAATGCGGATCCGGGATGAGGGGGAACTTTTGCCGGTCCTCCAGGACCTTGCCGGCTGTTTGCGCAACAACCGGCCGTATTCCCGCCAGTAACTCCATCACCCTGCCGCAATACATATAAGCCTCCCGTTTGAACAAGAAGGTGAAGCAGGGGGATGCATGACAAGAAGACTCATTTCTGAAGCCGAAGGG
>DUHF01000184.1 GCA_013331015.1 Methanoregula sp. | reverse complement strand
CAGTCGACGAGATGGACAAGATGGAGAAGGGCGACCGCTCGGCCCTGCACGAGGCCATGGAGCA
Organism: Methanoregula sp.; assembly: GCA_013331015.1. GTDB lineage: Archaea > Halobacteriota > Methanomicrobia > Methanomicrobiales > Methanospirillaceae > Methanoregula > Methanoregula sp11803u. The sequence continues at coordinate 9,339 of DUHF01000184.1, read as the reverse complement.
GCAGTCCATCAGCGTTGCAAAAGCCGGGATCACCGCAACTATGAAGTCCCGGTGCGCGCTCCTCGGAGCAGCGAACCCGAAGTACGGGCGGTTCGACATGTTCGGCGACCTCTCCGACCAGATCAACATGCCCCCGAGTCTCCTCTCCCGTTTCGATCTCATCTTTATCATGACCGACCAGCCGGAGCAGAAGCGCGACCTTGCGATTGCGGAGCATATCTTAAAAGCCCACATCACCGGGGAACTGATCGCCCAGCACAAGAAGACCCCCATTCCCGGTGTCACGGACGAATACATCGCCCAGCAGCTCAAGCCGGTCATGCCGGATATCGACCCGGGCCTCTTCCGGAAATACGTGGCCTATGCCAAACGCAACTGCTTCCCCATGGTCTCTGACGAGGCAAAGGAGGCGCTGGTCTCGTACTACCTCAAGCTCAGGGGGATCGCCGAGCCCAACAAGCCGGTGCCCGTCACCGCCCGGCAGCTCGAAGCCCTTGTCCGGCTTGCCGAGGCGAGCGCACGGATCCGGTTGTCGAGCACCATCGACACAAGCGATGCGGAGCGGGTCATCCATATCGTGGATGCCTGCCTGCGCCAGATCGCGTACGATGCCAAGACCGGCACCTTCGACATCGACAAGGTGGTCACCGGCATCTCGAAAGAGAAGCGCGATATCGTCCGGGTCATCAAGGACGCCATCCGCGACATTGGCGGCGAAGGCCGGCGGGCCTCTATCGACCAGGTGATCGACGCGGTCAGCGGCAAAGGCTTCCCGCGCGAGAAGGTCAAGGAGGGCATCGATATGCTCCTCCGGCATGGCGAGGCGATGGAGCCGAAGTCCGGCATCATCCAGTTGATATGAGGCAATACCATGGTCAGCGACAGGGAACAGGCAATCTTTGAAGCCGCAATCAAGCTCGGGGCGCTCTACCACCAGTGGGTGGGAACGCCCATCTCCCGCAATTCGGCAGCAAGTGTTGAATCCGCAATCGAGAAAGCCGTGATCCTCCAGCCATATGTCGAGGAGATCACGGTCCGGCTGGACCGGAGCAGGATGACCGAAAACCTCTTCGGGTACAGCGAACTCTGTGGCCTGATGTACGAGGTGGAGATCGTCACCCGCGTGGGATTTGCCTACTGCCGGGCGCGACTCGCCCCGCATGACGGCTACCCGCTGATGCAGATCGTGGAGTGCCATGAGATCCCCGGTGTATCCGATAACTGACGATCATATCCACATCGACCCGGTCAACGGGCGGGGGGTTGAGGCGGCAAAGGACTTTTTCCGGGCCGGAGGAACCCACATCTTCCTTGTCTCCAAACCCTCGTGGTCGCTTGGCGTCCATCCGGTTTGCGGAGCTGATTATGCCCGGGTCTTTGATGAGACGATCCGGGTCGCGGGAATGGTTGCGGAGACCGGGGTTGTCGTGTTTCCCGTGCTCGGCGTCCACCCGGCCGAGATCGGGCGCCTTACCGAACGCATGTCCCTTCGCGAGGCAGCCGATCTCATGATGGCCGGCCTCGATTGCGCTGCGCAGTATGTAAAGGAAGGAACGGCAGTAGCGCTCAAGAGCGGCCGGCCCCACTACCCGGTTGAGGAGGAGGTCATGGCACTTTCCAATGAGGTGCTGGCCCACGCCCTTTTCCTTGCTGCCGACTGCTCCTGTGCACTCCAGATCCATGCCGAGAGCGGGCCGTGCAGCGATGTTGTCAGGATGGCCCGGGAAGCCGGAATACCGGTGGAGCGCGTGGTCAAGCATTACGCTACACCGGATACCCCGCTCCACCCGTCCTTCATTGCAAAATACGAGGGGATCGCAGATCTCGTCCGCAGCGGCCGGCCCTTCACGCTCGAGAGCGATTACATGGACGAGAACTCCCGGCCGGGCGCCGTGATCGGGCCAAAGTCCGTGCCCCGGTACACAAAAAAACTGCTGGAAGCCGGTCTCATCACGGAAGATGACTGCCACCGCATCCATGGCGAGACCGTGCAGAAGGTCTATGGCGTGGATATCACCCTTGCGTAAAATTGGGGGTCGGCTTACCTTTTTCATTTTGCCCGTCAATTACGTACCCAATGTTCTTAAAGATCCATCGTTCCCCGGATGGGGGGGACATCGTGGCAGTCTGCGACCGCGAACTGATCAACACGACGCTCCGCACCGAAACGATGACCATAATGATAACCGAGTCATTCTATGGCTCATGCCCGGCAACGGAGGCCGAGGTGACAGAAGCCTTAAAGAGAGCCGGTAACATCAATCTCATCGGTGAGCGCTCGGTCAGTGTTGCGGCCGGTCTCGGGCTTGTTGACCGCTCCTGCTGCATCATGATCGGCAAGATTCCCCACGCACAGGTCTACCTGCTATGAGTATCAAGGATAATTTCTGCCCCAAATGCGGCAAACCAACCGAACAGCCCGGGCTCTGCACCCAGTGCCGGATCGGCAGCGAGCCGTGGTTCTCCTGCGACAACCGGGTCACTCATACCGAATGCCCCAGCTGCGGAGCGATGAAGCAGGCGAACACGTGGACCGACACGGAACGCACCCGGGCAGAGATCGCCCCTGACCTTGCCCGGACGGCAGTCCATTTCCACGAGCAGGCAAAAAAGCCGACCATTGAAGTCGTGGTCGAAGACCTCACGGTCAACCGTTCACGGGCGTACCTGAAGATACGGGCGCTCCTGTACAAGAAACCCGTTGAGGACTCCTGTACAGTCGAGATCGTCTGGCACAAGGAGCAGTGCGACCGCTGCAACCGGATCAGCGGAAGTTATTACGAAGGGATCGTGCAGGTCCGGGCCGAGGGCAGGCCGACCAGCAGTTACGAGACGCAGGTGGCATCCTCGATCGCGCAGGAGGCCGAAGACTCGCTCCAGGCCGGCGGCGAACGCCTCTCGTTCATCTCCGACATGACCCCGAACAAGGACGGCCTCGATATTACCATTGGCACCCAGCACATCGGCCAGCTCATCTCGCAGCGGATCGTTGCCCAGCTGGGCGGCAGGTACACCACCCACCCCAAACTGGTCGGGGAGAAGAACGGGCGGCAGCTCTTCCGGATCACCTACTCGGTCCGGCTCCCCCGTTTCCAGAAATACGATGTGGTGAAAGTGAAGGGCCGGTACCTCCAGGTCGACCGGGTGGAATCACGCTATGTCCGGGCCATGGATCTGAATGACGGGTCGCCCAAATCCATTCGTGACGAGGACGTGGAGCGAATCATCGGGAATGCCCGGAGCCCGGAATCAGCGCTCGTGGCCTATGCCGACAAAAAGACCATCGGCGTCATGGATCCCCTCTCCCAGCAGACAAAAGAGTTCAGGGCGCTCTCGTGGATGGAGGTCCGGGCCGGGGACCATGTCGGCGTTCTTCGCGACGGGGACGATCTGGTAATTGTCAGGTAAACGATGCGTGTCCGGGGGATTGGTAAGGAGCGACTCGGCAAAATCCAGGATGAGGACTGGGTGGACCGGTCCCGGAGGCCGTACGTTGAGGGGGATATCGCATGGGTGCCGGTCCTTCCCGGGAGATCGTTTGACCGGGAAATCACCGCAGAGCCGGCCTATACCGGCCGCGGGTTTTACCTGATCGGCGACATTGCAGTAGTCCACGGAATGCGGCCCACGGCAGAGGATATCACCCGTATCGTGAACCTTAAGAATCCCCGGGGCGTCATCTGGCGCGAAGCGCTCGATGACATCACGCGGATACCCCGGACCGAGGTTGTCTGGGGCGAGTGCGGTGAGACACGGCACCGCGAGAGCGGGTACGTGTACCACCTCGACCCGTCAAAAGTGATGTTCTCGCAGGGCAACCGGACCGAGAAGAGCCGGATCGCGCAGCTGATCCGTCAGGGGAATACCACGGAACGGGTTGCTGACATGTTCGCCGGCGTCGGGTACTTCACCATCCCGATGGCTGGAGCCGGGGCACGGGTCCATGCCATGGAGATCAACCCGGTTGCCTGCGGGTACCTGCAGCGCAATGCCGTGGAGAACCGGCTTGCAGACCGTATCACGGTCTCACCGGGCGACTGTCGCAACCTGCTTGACGGCATCTATGACCGGATCGTCATGGGGCACTTCGATGCAACCGGTATGCTCACCATTGCTCTCCGCCATGTCCGGCCGGGCAGCACCATCCATCTCCACGCCATCGAAGGACCGGAAGATTCGGTACGGGCAATCGTGGAAAGCGCAGGTTTTTCTTGTGGCATTCGAGTACATAAGGTGAAGAAGTACCGCCCGCATGCCTGGCATGTGGTGCACGACATCACAATAACATGACAAAAACGACCCTTGCCGGAAAACAGGTTGTCATCGGCGTCACCGGGAGCATCGCGGCAGTCGAACTTGTAAAGCTCATCCACGAGCTCAGGCGCCGGGGTGCCGGGGTGCGGGTTGTCATGAGCACGGCAGCTGCCGGGATCGTGACACCCGATGCACTCGCGTACGCCAGCGGGCAGGAGGTCATCACCCGCATCACCGGCCTTGTGGAGCATGTCACCTTCTGCGGGGACGAAGGTTCGGCCGATCTCCTCCTCATCGCCCCGTGCACGGCAAATACGCTCAGCAAGATCGCGTGCGGGATCGATGACACCCCCGTGACGACGTTTGCAACAACCGCCCTTGGCAGCAGGATGCCGGTCATTCTCGTTCCCGCCATGCACCACAGCATGTACCGGCACCCGGCCCTCGTAGAGAACATCCGGCGCCTGAAAGGCTGGGGTGTTGAGGTGATGGAGCCCCGCATCGAAGAGGGCAAGGCAAAGATGCCCACGCAGGAGGAGATCGTCCTCTGGTGCGAACGGGCAGCCAGTGGCCGCCCCCTTGCGGGGAAACGGGTGCTCATCACGAGCGGGCCCTGCCGGGAAGTGGTGGACGATGTCAGGGTCCTCACCACCCGGTCGAGCGGGCAGATGGGCCGGGCGCTTGCCCGGGAAGCCTTCCGGCTCGGGGCTGACGTGACCGTTGTTCACCGCGACCGCTTCCCCTGCGTGACAAACCTTGCTGCCGATACCGCTCTGGAGATGCGTGACTCCGTGATCGGGTTCCTCAACGGGCAGGGGGCGACAGACATCTACATCAGCGCAGCAGCGATCTCGGACTTTGCACCGGCACCGGTACCGGGAAAGATCCCCAGCGGGAACCCTGCAACCATCGCCCTTGAGCCCCTCCCCAAACTTATCACTGAAGTGGTTACCCAGTTCCACCCGTTCACCATCGCCTTCAAGATTGACCGGTCACCCGAAACGGGCGCCCGGGCCCTGCTTGAACTGGGGGTTGCCATGGTCCTCATGAACAGGCCTGAAACCATGGGGAGCACGTACGGGGAGTATGTCCTGCTGGACGCGCAGGGAAGTACCATCCTGACGGGCGAAAAAGAGGAGATCGCCCACGGCATTTTTTCTAAACTTACCGGGATTCCGGATCCGGTTCACGAGCCACAACGCGATTGATCGGATCTCCCCGATTTTTAAATAATTGCCGGCAATTGCCCCATCCAAGAAAGGGTTAACCCCGGAATTATAGAGGAACGTTTAAGTGATGTTTGTGTAAATACTGATCTATGCCTTCCATGAAGAGAGCGGATCAAAAACCGGCACCAACCGGTTTCTCCTTCCAGATCCCGATATTTTACAAGCTGATGGTCAGTATGCTCTTTGTTGCAACAATCCCCATGATCCTCCTTGGAATTGTCATCATGGGTGACAACAGCATCATCAGCAACATCGGGCTTGCCAACAGCATCTTCATCATCACCTTAATCACCCTCTCGGTTGTTGTCATGTGGAGTTTCTTCCTTGCCAGCAGCATCACGAACCCGATCGTGAAACTCTCCAAGATCGCGACAAGCATGAGCACCGGCGAACTCAAGAACCCGGAGATCGAACTGCTCAGCAACGATGAGATCGGGGAACTCCAGACCGCATTCAACCGCATGATCAATACCTATAAGATCCTCGATACGCTCGCAAAGGAAGACAACGAATAAGAAAAATTCCGGCTGGTGCCAGGAGAGAGAGGCCGGTTCCGGCAGCGGGATGAGAATACCTCATCCCGCGCGGGTCCGGCATGCAGGATACCATAACAATCCGGGGATTTAAAGAATGCTCAAAGAAACCCTGAACCGATTCCTCATCATCAATGGCGTACAGGCTGCACTGGTAGTTCAGGAGAATGGCGAGATCATCGAGAGCATGAAATCGGGAATCTCCATTGATGCAGATCTCCAGAATGTCATTGCCACGATCATGCTCGACTCGCAGGTGACGGCAAAACATTTCGGCGATGCCCTGCTCTCCATGGTCTTTGTAGAATATGCAGATAACTTTCTCATTCTCGGGCCTCTCATGGAGGAGTTTTTCCTGGTCATCATTGCAAAGAATACCGCAAACATCGGGCAGATAACCTACGAGATGAAGAAGAACCAGGACAGTATTGTGGCACAGTTATGATCGAACAGTTACCTGAAGGGCAGAGTATCGGGTGGATGCAGGCACCCCCCCAGTGGATCTTCACCCACACGGTACGGTTCATCGGCATCGTGAGAGTGGTCATCCAGGATGGCGAGGGTTTCATCCTGATCCAGAAAGGAAAACCCCTGGCCTACTACTTCAAGCACGGCAGGATCGAGCTCCGCGGCCATGCAGCTCTTGATTATTTCAACTCCCACCCCACAATCGAGTTCAACCTCTGCAAATATTCTCCGGACGAATTTGCCGAAGCGTTACGAATATGCAATATCGATGAGGAGGGGACCACCATTCCCCCGCAGCCGGAAAGACCGGTTGTGGGACCCGTAAAACCGGCCCCGGTTCCCGTTGAACCAGAATCCCCCCGCGTGGTTCCCGCTGCTCCACCGCTTCCGGTAACCGGGCAAAAAACCCCGGCAACTCCTCCGCCACCACCTGCACCCGCTCCGGCTCCCAGACCCCCGGTTCCACAACCCGCTCCAGCCAGGCAGGAGCCGGCCCCAAAACCGCTCGTTCCCGAACCGGCCCCGGTCCTTCAGGAGCCCGCAACGGAGAAGACCGCGCCAAGGACCATTCCCCCGGCACCCCCTACCATGCCCCCCCAGCCGGCCTTTACCCCGCCAAAAGCTGCATCCCCTCCGCAGGTCATTCCCCCAGCTTCGGTCGTGCTCGATGAAGAGGCCATCAAAATTATCGGGCAGATAAAGAAACTCAACGGGGTGGTTGCCATCTCGGTCTTCAACGAAGAACGCAACATCATCCTGATGGGGGATGTCGAGATCGAGCCACTCCTCAGGATCGCCCGTAACATGCTGGCAACAACCCGGAAGATCACCCCGCACCTCGAATGGGGATCGTTTGTCCACATGACGCTCCAGATCCCGGAGGGCAATGTCATTGTGGCACCCTATGAAGAGTACCACCTCTGCCTCCTCACCACCCGCACCATCAATATCGGCCACATAAGGCGGATCCTGAGGGATCTCCAGATCACAAGCGATCAGGATTAGTACTCTTTTGGCATCCGCTTCACCGGGAGCCGTGCTCTTGAAATGCTTTATGGGAAGAGAGAGTAATTGTATAACCACGCCAGAAGAAAAGGATCCTGCCATGAAGATCACCGCCTGCTGTCCCGGCCATATCTCCGGGTATTTCAAACGGGTATCCGTACCCGGACCAGAAGCCAGCGGCAGTATCGGTGCCGGCATGGTAATCGACCCGGGGGTTACGGTGACGGTCATCTCCTCCCCTCGCACATCGATCAACATCTTTCAGAAAAACCCCGGGGGCCGGATGCGCCTGGTTGCGGACCGCTCCCCTCCCCTTGAATCAGCCCTTTTCAAGCTTGGTATCAACGCGAAGATCAATACGGAGTGCACTCTTCCTGTCGGGTCCGGTTTCGGTCTCTCGGCAGCAGCACTTCTTGCCAGCCTGACCGCGGTCAACCGGCTGTATGATCTGTGCCTGAGCCCCCATGACATAGCGCGAATCGCCCATGAGACGGAAGTACAACACCGCACGGGTCTTGGCGATGTGGCTGCCTGCCAGGGAGGCGGCCGGGTGGTGCGGAACGGGGGCGGAATTGACGCAGAGATCCTGCGGAGCTATGATCTTGACAGTGAAATTTTTGCCGTCTCGTTTGGCCCAATCCATACCCCCTCGGTGCTCGGTTCCGCCACGCAGATGGACTGCGTATCCCGGGCATTTCCAAAAAAGGAACCCGCAACGGTACAGGAGTTCTTTGCACAATCCCGGGAATTTGCGTACAGGAGCGGGCTTGTTACGCCGGAAGTGGGGCGGGTGCTGTGTGCCTGTGAAGCAGAAGGAGTCGATGCCGCCATGACCATGCTCGGGAACGGCGTCTTTGCTTATGGCGCAAAAGCGCATGCCGTACTTCGCCCGTTCGGCACGGTGTTCCGGTGCAGGATGGCAACGACCGGTGCCCGCGTAACCGGGGTGGATGCATGATCCCTTCAGATCATCCACGGTACCGTTCGCTGGTGACCCGTGAACGGCTCGCTGCTGCTGCACGGGAGGGCGTGCTCGCCCTGGAAGGGCTGACGGCCCATGGACGGGGCGAGGCGTTCGACTACCTCATCGGTGAACGAACCACACAGAGTGCCCTCCTGGCTGAGCGGACTGCTGCTGCCCTCATCCTCTCGGCCCGGCATCCGGTCATCTCGGTCAACGGGAACACGGCAGCTCTTGCAGCAGAGGAGATTGCAGCATTGCAGGCAGCAACCGGAGCTCGTGTTGAAGTGAACCTCTTCCACCGCACGGAAGAGCGGGTCCGGCTCATCGAGGAACTGCTCACCCGTGCAGGGGTCGATGTTTTCAGCGGTCCTGCGGAGCTGCTTCTCCCGCTCTCCCATGACCGGGCATGGTGCCGGCGCGAGGGGATGTTCTTGGCCGATCTCATCCTGGTACCCCTCGAAGACGGGGACCGGTGCGAAGCACTCATGAAGATGAACAAGACCGTGATTGCAATCGACCTCAACCCGCTCTCCCGGACCGCCCGCGCGGCGTCACTCACCATTGTTGACGAACTCACCCGGGCACTCCCGGGGATAACCCGGGCTGCCCAAGAACTGGATGCCAGCGAAAGCGCACGGCTCATCGCACGACTTGACAATCATTATCTTTTGGCAGAGGCAATACGTGAGATGACAACGAGGCTTGCAGCATGTTCTGGATCACCAAGTACCGTCCCGGCTCCTTATCCGACATCGTCGGACAGGATGCCGTGATCCACCACCTCCGGTCCTTTGCGCAGTCCAAAACCTGCCCGCACCTCATCCTCTCCGGGCCCCATGGAACCGGAAAAAGTGTTGCCATCGAGTGTTTTTCTCAGGAGCTCTAT
>DUHF01000313.1 GCA_013331015.1 Methanoregula sp. | reverse complement strand
TTCTGCCAGACCGGTGACATCACGCCCATATTCTCGTAATCGCGGGTGAAACTTATCTGGCGTTCAATGGTATTTGCAATCTTTTCCTCCGCGAGAATGAATTCCGCCATCTGGGTGGGATCACCAAGGGAATCCTCACTCAGCTGGATATACGCCTTGAGCGCCATGAGCTGGTTGCGGATATCATGCCGTGTCATGCCCGATAAGAGGTTGAGTTTCCGGTTGGCATTCCGCAGGGCATCTTCTGCATTGCGGAGACTGGTGATGTCATGGATGATCCCCTCGACTCCCGCGATCTGCCCCAAAAAATCGCGGAAGTAATGGCAGTTGGTGAGCGTGTACCGGAGCGAACCGTCCCGGACTTTTACGGTGAGGGGGAAGTCACACACTGCCCCGCCCTCTTTAAGGGCAGCCCTTATCTCCCCGTATTTTTCTGGTTCCGCATACAGGGTGACGGCGTCCCTTCCAAGGAGGTCTTCTGGCGCCTCGTACCCCAAAAGACGTGCTCCCGCAGGGTTGAGCATGGTGATCTTCCCTTCTATGTCGGTCCGGAAGAACAGGTCCTGCATATTCAGAAGGATGCTCCGGTACTTGTCCTCGCTTTCTTTTAAGAGTTCATTTGCCTCTGCAAGTTCCCCCGTCTTTTTGGCAAGCCAGTCCTGAAGGTTTTTGTATTCCTGCCGGAACGCAACATCAAGCCCGAACTTGTAGAGCGCAATCTCGATCTCGGTCCGGATCGCCCGTTCATCATAGGGTTTGATGATGTACCCGTAGGGACTGCACTTCTTTGCCCGGTTTACGAGATCCGGGTCCGCGTATGCCGTCACAAAAATGATCGGGACTTCATGACGGCTGAGGATCTGCTCTGCAGCTTCTATGCCCGAGAGGTTGCCGGAAAGGTTGATGTCCATCAGGATCAGATCGGGGGTTACTGCATCTGCCATCGCGATGGCGCGTTCCCCGGTGGTTGCGATACCCGCAACCTGGTACCCAAGCGAGATGAGGGTATCCTGCAGGTCGATTGCCGCAATCTTTTCATCCTCGACGATAAGGATAGATTTTTTCATGCACCCTCGCGTTAAGAGTCAATAGGAAACGAGTCTTAAAAACGTTTGGGAGGGAAAATCCCCCCGTATCGAAAAAGAGGAGTTATTTTGGGACATTGCTCAGGGGCCGCCCGGCACTTCCGGCACATTGCCAGGGTTTTCCGGGATCTTTTTTTTCCTGTACAAATTTCTCGTAAGAGATCCCAAAAAAAGGGTACATAGTGCCGGATGTGCCGGGAATTGCCCGACATCCATCGCGGGTTCTCACGTTAACAGATCCCAAAACGACCCGCCCCGCCCGCAAAGCCGCCCGTTCATCCGGGTTCTCCTGCCGAACTCCTGCCCGTATCCCGTAATTATGCCGGATCGCTTTTTTTTTAAAAGCCGTTACCGGAAAAACGGGGAGATTTGAGATATCTCAGCACTTCGCTTCGCACTCGAAAGCTTTTGAGGGATCGCTATAGATCTCGCACTGCTCCACGCAGGCTTTGCAGACCTCGAATTCAGGCTCTGTAACCAGCGTGCAGCTACCCCCGCTCGTGTCGCACCGGGCATACTGCCGGCACTTGTCGCCAAGCCGGTACTCCATGGTGCAGACCTCGGGGGCATTTTGACCGCACGCAAGATCGAGCCCGTGGCAGGACGTGATCCCGCAGCGTGCGGGATCGGGCGGGGAGGGTTGGTTGCCGGGCGATACGGAGGTGCATCCCGCAACGCAGAGGGCTGCGATGAGCAGGACGAAAAGAAAGCCGGGGAGAACGGACAGGGGTTTCATGGACGGTCACATCGGTGTATGGTTGAGGTTTCTGTCCCCGGGCTATTTATGGGTTTATCTGACTGCGAAAAATTTCGCAGGTATTGCAGCACCACGCAGTCATTTGGGATGGGTTTTGTCTCAGAGCCCGGCAAGCACCCGGTTCATCGCCACGACTGCGACCAGCCAGAACAAAAATGCCCCGCCAAGACTGGGGAGCACCGGGTAGCGTGCCATGAGGAGCCAGAGCACAAGGATGAAGAGGATCGTGGGGATGGCAAACCAGAACATCGAGATGAGCAGCTCCCGCGAGGTTGCCACGCCTGACTCGGAATAGGTGAAGAGGAAGGCGAGCATGGTCGTGATCGGGGCTGCTGCAAGGATCCCGCCGTATTTTGGGTCCACCTGCAGGGCAAGGTACGTCACGCCGACAATGATGCTCCCGCCAACCAGGAACCGGATGATGAAGAACGAGAGGTCCATGAATGTCAGATCGTGTTGTCCTTTAGGGATGATATACCTGAACCTGACGGGCTGGGAACCGGCACCGGAGATGCGGGTAAATGGGCATGTATAAACCCCTGAAAGGATCACATAATCTGTATCCAGCCGGCCTTGTGCCGGCACCTCCGGTGACCTCATGCAGCTCAAATCCTGCAAAAAGACTTACAATAATGAGACACAGCGGGCCACCCCGCTCGACGAAACCCTTGCCCGCATCGAACCCCTTGTCCCGGCAGCCGGCATCACCCGGGTCGCCGACATCACGAGCCTTGACCGGATCGGTATCCCGGTCTTCTCCTGCATCCGGCCCACGGCAATGGACGGGGCGATCACCGTGTACAACGGCAAAGGCGCAACGATCGAGGAGTCCCGGATCTCTGCCATCATGGAGGGCATTGAGCGGTACTCCTCCGAGATCCATGACCGGAAACCCGAACTCGCCCCGTACGAGGAGATGAGGATGCGGGGGCTAAACGTTCTCGATCCAAATGACCTGATCCTGCCGGCGGGGACAGAGGCCGACCGGCTCATGTCATGGACCCCGGGCTGGGACATTGTCAGGGACGAGGAGATCTGGGTCCCGGCCAACGCCGTCTTCCACCCGCTCCCGCCCCGGTACCGCGGCCCGTTCCGGACCAGCACCAACGGTCTTGCCTCGGGCAACACCTTCGAGGAGGCGGTCTTCCACGCCCTCTCGGAAGTGATCGAGCGGGACGCCTGGTCGCTTGTCGAGGCCAGCCGGGACACCGGGCCGGCCGTTACCCTGATGACCGACCCGACAATCCTTGCCATGCAGGAGAAATTTTCCCTGGCGCAGGTCGAAGTCACGGTCCGGGACATCACAAGCGACATCGGGATCCCCACGATGGCGGCAGTTGCCGATGACGTGCTCTTGAAAGATCCGATGCTCCTCACCATCGGGATCGGGACGCACACCAGTGCACGGATCGCCGTGATGCGGGCACTCACGGAGGTTGCCCAGAGCCGGCTCACCCAGATCCACGGGGCTCGCGAGGACACGACCCTAGCAGAGATGCGCAAGAAGATGGGCTATGATCGGGCAAAGCGGATCAACGGCTACTGGTTCCGCGACAACGGTACGATCGAGTACGGGAACGTGCAATCTTCCGATACCGACGACTTCAAAAAGGATATCGAAAAGATCATCGAAGCCCTCAAAAAGCAGGGCATGGGCCGGGTCATTGTCGTTGACCTGACTAGGGAAGAGATCGGCATGCCGGTCGTCCGGGTGATCGTGCCGGGGCTCGAGGCCTATGCCATGGACCCCGAGCGTAAGGGCGAGCGGGTGAAGAATGCAAACGATCATCGTCTTTCTCGGGCCCAGTCTTGAGCGGGAGACCGCAGAGGCGATCCTCCCCGCCGAGTACCGGCCGCCGGCCAAACGGGGCGATCTCCTCCGGGCTGTTGAGGAAGGGGCAACGATCATCGGCCTGATCGACGGGGTCTTCCACCAGGAATCGGCTGTCGCCCATCGCGAGATCCTTGCTGCTATCAGGAAAGGGGTGAAGGTTATTGGCGCGTCCAGCATGGGCGCCCTCCGGGCTGCCGAGATGGATACTCTTGGTATGATGGGTATCGGGGAGATCTACCGGATGTTCAAGAGCGGCGAACTGATCTCTGACGATGAAGTAGCCCTCGTCTTCGATCCCGAGACAGGATTTTCCCTCTCAGAACCGCTCATCAATATCCGGTTCACGCTCCGCGAGGCCGAACGTCAGGGTGTTCTATCCCTAAAGGACCATGTCGCCCTGCTCGCTGCCGCACAATCGGTCTTCTATCCCCAGCGGACGTACGGGCGGATCGTGTCTGCGGCCGGCGCTGCCCTTGATCCGGCAACCGGGGATGGGTTCCTTGCGTTTACCAAACTGCATGCGGTTGACCGGAAACGGGAGGATGCAATACTGGCGCTCACCCATATTGCCCATATCAGCACGGATCCCTCCTTTTGCACAGGAACCTGAACACCTGCCCGTCCCCGTTCGACCCGGGCCGTCCATTTTTATACCACGCCGCACAAAATCTTCATCATCCATGACCATCCCTTCCGGCTACCCCTCCGCTGTCCCGGTCACCAACCCCCCGGCCGACCGGCTCCGGTGGTGGGTGATCGCCTGCCTCATCGCATCCATCGCCGGGATCATGTTCCTGACCGCAGGAGAAGGGTACGGGATGGTCATCCCCCAGCTCTTCTACTTCCCGATCCTGTACGCTACCTACTTCTATCCTGACCGGGGCATCTGGGCCGGCCTCGCCAGTGCAGCTGCATACCTTGCCATCACGGCACCCCTCATCGTCCCCGACCCGTTCATCCTCGGGGGTATCGCCTTCCAGGCGATCCTCTTTGTGGCCCTTGCCCTTGTTGCCGCGTACATCATGCGGCGGCAGGGCCTCAGGAGGTTCGTAATCCTTGAGGATGATTCCGGTATTGTCCAGGCCCTCATCCGCGAAGGCGAGAACAACCATGTCGAGTTCAAGCTCAAAAGCCTCTGGAGCTCTGACCTGACCAATGAAGAGATCGCCGCAAGCAATTCGGGAGACGTGAGAAAATACCGGAACAATGCCTCGAAGTTCATCATTGCCCGGGCCATTGCCGGGTTCCTCAATACCGGAGGCGGCGATCTCCTGATCGGGATCGATGAGAACCGCATCGAAAACAGTATCCGGATCGCAGGACTTGAGGAGGATTACCAGAAGATGCACTCCGAAAACCGGAACCCGGACGGGTACCGGCGCATGATCATCGAATCCATTGTCCGTAAATTCCTGCCGGAGATCTTTGATGTGGCAGGCAGGTACCTCCACCTCTCGTTTCCCATCGTATCGGGAAAGACGATCTGCCATATCCACATCTCCCCGGCGGATAAACCGGTCTTTGTGAATGCCGGCAATGAAGAGATCTTCTTTATCCGGACCGATGCCTCGACCCGGCCCATTGCGGGAAAAGCACTCTCGGACTATATCCTGGAACGGTTTGCCCGGCAGGGATAAGGGAAAGGGGGGTTTTACTTAAGAATTTCAGGATGCTGAAATTTTTTGACCCGATAATGGATTGGAAGAAGTGGTGATTAGGTAATTTTTGCCCATCCTTCTTTGAGTGAGTTCGCAATTATTGGTTTACCTCACAACTCAGTGACCAGGATGGGGGTTGAGACCCCCATCAGTATTTTCTGGATAGGGTCACCGGAACAAAAAAAATCACTCCACCTTCGCCCACACGTACGCGAACCGCTGGAACGCCGTGTAGTGCCCGAATACCCCAAAGAGGACGAGCATCCAGCCGATCCAGGTGAGTCCGAGCCAGCTCATCGGGAAGAGAAGATCGATGATGCCAACCAGCATGATCAGGACGAGCCGGTCAGCCCGCCCGAGAAGCCCGCCATAATACCGGCCAACGCCCACCGCCTGCGCCTGTGTGCCGAGGTAGGAGGACATCAGGACACCGGTGAGGGCAAAGACGCCGATCGGCCACGGGACCATCCCGCCGGCGAAAAGACCGCAGATGATGAAGATGTCCGCGTACCGGTCCACCGCATGGTCGAGGAAGTCGCCCCGCTTGCTCTGGATCTTCATCTCCCGGGCAACCGCCCCGTCCATGGCATCGCAGAAGGCATTGAGGGCAACGGCAATGACACCCCAAAGGAGCAGATTCTGCCAGAAAAGCACCCCGGCTGCGGCGGATGCAACCAGGGCTGCAATGGTGAAGAAGTTCGGGGTGAGCCGGCATTTGATTGCAATCGAAACAAGCGGGTCAAAGTATACCTTGACATGGGAACGGTACTGGTCGAGCGTCATGGTCAGTTCACCTCAAGGAAAGCCGACCAGTCGATATGACCGAAGTCGGCGGCAAGTTCGCCTTTGAAGAATCCTTCAATTTTGTCGGCACACCAGGCTGCATCACGGCCGGTGGTGTCCAGTTCAAAGATCTGGGGGGAGTCGAACTCCTCCACTGTTTCGATCAGGCAGACATCGAGCGCTTCTGCCTCTGCATTCTCCTTGATCTTCGAGGCCCGGTACTTCCGCTGGGCGAGCCGTGTCTTCAGCTCGTCCGGGCGGCACCGGAGCACCACGATCCTGTCGCACGGGAGGTAGTGGGCCATGTGGCCTTCAACAAACCCGTCAACGGGCCGGAATTCGTCTGCCCAGCGGTCAACATCGATGACCTGCACGTCCCGCTCCTCATCGTCACCGGTAACATAGGGGCCGACGGTCATGGCCTGGTGGACGACCGTGTAGCCGCGGCGGGCCAGTTCCTCGCCGATCATCGACTTTCCTGTTCCCGGTGTCCCGGTGATACCGCACATCATACCGCGTTGATCCCCAAAATGAACTGCTCGTTCTCCCAGTCCTCGCCGACATTGGCCCGGATGTAGTGATCAGGAAGCCCCGCAAAACTCCGGCAGGACCGGACAACCACACCCTTCCGGGCAAGTTCGCCAACCATCTCGTCGCTTGTATGGGGCGAGACATCGATCATCACGAAGTTGGCATCCGAGGGGAGGACCGGATATTTTATCTCGTCCATAAACCGCTTCCGCCAGCGTCTCACCTGCAAAATGTACCGCTCCGCATGATCGTTATCCGCGAGGGCAGCGGCGGCGGCGGCCATTGAAACCGAATTGACGGCAAACGGGGTGCCGGCCCGGTTGTACCAGGGCGGGAGCCACCGGGGAGTGAAGGCATAGCCGACCCGGAGCCCGGCAAGGGAGTACACTTTCGACATGGTCCGGCCAAGGACAAGGTTCTCGTGCTTCTTCATGAGCGGGAGATAATCGATCTCCGAGAACTCCACGTAGGCATTGTCAAGGAAGAGTAGCCCTTCGATCCCCTCAAGGATCTCCCTGACATCGTCGATGCCGGTCGCGTTGCCGGTAGGGTTGTTGGGCGAGCAGAGAACCGTGACTTTCGCATCCTTTGCTGCCCGGATCAGCTTCTTTGGATCAACCGAGAAGTCTGCTTCCCGGGGAACCGCAACAACCTCTGCCCCCTGCCCCATGGCGGCGAGGGCATAGAAGGAGAAGGTGGGGGTTGAGATGGCCACCTTCTCGCCCGGCTCAACAAGCGTTCTGAAGATGGTCTCGATGACGCCGTCCATCCCGACACCGGTCACGAAATGTTCGTGCGCATAGCGGGCCCGGAGGGCGCTCATAAGGAGGTTTGCCTTCTCATCCGGGTACCGGTTTACCGTCCGTAACGCCTCTTCTGCTGCTTTTAAGGCTGCGGGGGAGAGGGCTTCGGGGTTCTCGTTGCTTGCCAGCCGGGCGATACGGCTGATGCCGTACTCGCGGGCGATATCCTCTGCCTTCCGGGCAAACGCATACCCGCTCTGCTTCTTGTAGCAGGATCTAACCAATGATTCCATTGAGAACCTTCACGGCGAAATCGATCTCGGTATCAGCAATGGTGAGCGGCGGGACAAGCCGGAGGTTCCCGTCCGCAGCACAGTTGACGATGAGGCCTGCTTCTGCGCACTTCTTCTGGATATCAGGGCATTTGTCCCCGACGGTAAGACCGATCATCAGCCCCCGGACACGCGGGTTGTATTTTGCGAGCCCGGCTTTGAACCGCTCGCCTTTTGCGGCAACCGAGGGAAGGACTTCCTCAATAACCTTAAGCGTGGCAAGAGCGGTTGCGCAGGCAAGCGGCCCACCGGCGAACGTGCTGCCGTGCTCGCTCTTTTTAAATTCGAGGCCTTCGCGGGCAACAAGGGCACCCATGGGGAACCCGCTCGCAATACCCTTGGCCAAGGTGACGATATCCGGCTTCACCTTCGTGTGCTGGATGGCAAGCCATTTTCCGGTCCGGCCCATACCGGTCTGCACCTCGTCCACAATCATGAGCGCGCCTGACGTGTCGCAGACATCGCGGATCCCCTCAAGGAAACTGTCGGGGGGGATGATGACGCCAGCCTCCCCCTGGATGGGTTCGACTATGACCCCGGCAGTATCGTTGTCCACGGCCTTTTTGAGCCCGTCAAGGTCACCGTATTCGACAAACGATGACGGGATACCGAGCGGCTCGAACGGCTCGCGGATTGCAGGCTTGTGGGTCACGGCAAGGGAGCCTACGGTACGACCGTGGAACCCGTGCGTGAAGGCGACAAATTTCTTCTTTCCGGTCCGGACCCGGGCGAGCTTGAGTGCCCCGTCGGTTGCCTCCGCCCCGGAGTTTGAGAAGAAGGCCTTGTGCATGCCGGTAACCTCAACCAGCTTTTTGGCAAGATCTCCCTGGTGCGGGATATAATAGAGGTTCGAGCAGTGGATGAGCTCGTGCGCCTGGTCGCAGAGCGCTTTGACCACCGCAGGGTGGCAGTGGCCGGTGCTGCAGACAGCGATGCCGGCAACGCAGTCAAGGTATTCCCTGCCTTCTGCATCCCAGACCTTTGAGCCCTTGCCCTTCACGATGGCCATATCGCGGGAGAAGGCGGGCATGTAGTATTGTTCGTCGAGTTGTTTGAACTGGCTTGTTTTTTCCATGATGTATCACTTTTTTTAATTTCTTACTCGTATTCGATCGTTGCCGGCGGTTTGGCCGTAACATCATAGACAACCCGGGCAACACTCGGGATGTCTGCGGTAATTCTCGACCCGATTCTTACCAGGTGCTCGAACGGGATGTTGATGGGATCGGCAGTCATCGCATCCCTTGAGTTTACTGCTCTCACGGCAACGATCCACCCGTGGATCCGGTTGTCCCCCTTGACACCGGTGCCAAGGCCGATGAGAGCCGCAAAGCACTGCCACGGGCGGTACTTCTCGACAAGTTCGTCCTCAACGATCCAGTTGGCTTCCCGGACAATGGCGATCTTCTCTTTTGTCACTTCCCCGATGACCCGCACCGAGAGCCCGGGGCCCGGAAACGGCATCCGGTGCTGGATCTCCTTTGGGAGCCCGAGTGCACCGGCAACGTCCCGAACCTCGTCCTTGTACAGATCGCGTACCGGCTCGATGATACTCGTGAACTCCATGTTGAGCGGCATGCCCCCGACATTATGGTGGCTCTTGATCCCGCCCTGGCTCTCGATGATGTCGGGATAAATCGTCCCCTGCAGGAGGCATTTTGCTCCCTGGGTCCGGGCTTCCCGCTCAAAGACGCGGATGAACCGCTCGCCAACCGCCTTACGTTTTGCCTCGGGATCGCAAATACCCTTAAGCGACCCGAGGAACTCGTCTTCGGCGTGCACGATATCGAGATGGATATCGGAAAAGACCTGCTGGATCCGTTCCGTCTCCCCTTTCCGCATCAGCCCGGTATCGATATAGATCGGGATCAGGTTATCCCCGATTGCCCGGGCTGCAAGGGCTGCACAGACCGAACTGTCAACACCCCCGGACAAGGCCATGACCACCTTGTTGCTGCCGGCTGCTGTCTTGATCTCATCGATTGCTTTTTCTATGAACTTTTCAGGATTGACCATGCTGTTCTCCGTTCGGTTGGTTTATCTTCCCCATCGATTCCTATTTTGTCCGCTTGTTTGCCCTGCACGCCTCAACAAACCCGAGGTACGGCGGAGACGGTTTTGTCGGCCTCGATTTGAACTCCGGGTGGAACTGCGTTGCAAAGTAGAACGGGTGGG
>DUHF01000227.1:10622-14250 GCA_013331015.1 Methanoregula sp. | reverse complement strand
CTCGCCTTGGCCCAGAAGTACACCCCGCCGGGCCGGAAATCCTCGATGTAGATGTCGACAACCAGGGTATCACCGATCCGTTCAACCGTGTCATACCGTTTCTCGATCTCGGCCTCGGGCATGAAGATCAGGTTGGCAAGCATCGGTTTATGCACCTTGTAGAACGGGAGCGCATACTCGTAGTTGCCCTTCCCGATCATGGATTCGGCAGGAACCCCGGTCAGGGACTCCATTGCCTTGTTCCACGCGATAACGGTTCCTTTCCGGTCAATGACAAAGGTCGCGTCCGGCAAAAAGTCGATGATTGCATCATGAAAGGTCTGGTCCCGGGGTTCCATGCACCTGCTCCTGCGGAAGAATATGCCACGATTGCGTATGAAGGTTCGTCCATTCCCGGTTCCTCATCGGGTCACGGGTTGCACAAGGCAGTGAGAAGGAGTGCGGGCAAAGCCATCCCATGACCCGGCAACTGTCCCTGCTTGGGGTGGGGAGGAAATTCTTGTTCGTATTTTCCTTAGGCCTCGCTGCCTGCCGGGGCGGGAGGCGGGGGCAGGCAACGAGGGGGATGAAACCTGCGAACATACCATCACGCTGATATCGTATCAGCCAGATACATCCCGGCCATGGACGTGAATTTCTGTGTGCATTACCATGGCGATGCACATCCCCCGACCAACCGGTTCTGCCGCATATGCCCGCACGCCCCTGTCGCGTGCGATGCGCTGTGGCAGCGGGTTCTTGACCTGTCCGCGTCAAACGGCGGGAATGCCGTCCCCCTCCCCCCTACGCGGGCGATGATGTATCCCAATCCCGCCAGCACAACAAGCGTTCGCCTTAAGATCAACTGCCGGTGGAACCTCCCGCGTGAGGATTTCCTCTATTTCATTGCCACGGGACATGCCGGTATGGGCCGGAAGGGAAAACGGCTTGAACGCAATTCATCCCCCAGCATGACCCGGCAGGAACCGTACGTCCAGGCCATCCTTGCGGCAATCGGGGGTGACAAGCAGAAAGAAGTCCGGGCAGTACGGAACGTCCAGGCAACCGGAAGGCCCTGATTGAATAGCAGGGATCCGGACGCTGCGCCACCCGGAACGCATAACCGCAATATCCCATATTTTTTTTGCTCATGCTTTTCGCACGGGCACCCGGGATCCGTTCATTGCGGGAGAGACCTTTGCACAAAGACATTTATAGTTAACATGCTTAACTAAATACGGCGCACTAAAAAGCCGTATTGGAGGAAAGATGGCCAGGACACCGGATGTAATGAAGATTTCCGAGATCTGGATCCGTATCCTCAACAAGATGGATGCCCATGAAAAGGCCCCCCGTGATTTCGGGTCCGGCGACCTGCTCCACTGCTCCGAGATCCACACCATCATGGCAATCGGGAAGAACCGGGATATCAGCATCACGAATCTCTCGGTACTGCTGGGGATCTCCAAAAGTGCCATCTCCCAGATGATCACGCGCCTTGTAAAAAAAGACCTGGTGGAGCGGCACCGCGACCCGGCAAGCGACAAGGGAATCCTGATCCGGCTCTCACCCCGCGGAACCATCGCCTATCTCGGCCACGAGCAGCACCATGCTAAGATCTATGCCCGCATGCACCGGAATCTTGGCAATCTGACGATCGCGGAGTTCGACCTGATCCTCCGGTTCCTTGCTGCAATCGAAGAGACGATTGACGAAGCGGGTCATGAACCGGAATAATTTTTTTGGATGATTGAATTGTTAACTAACTTAACAAAAATACAACAGAAGGTAAAAAGAATGAAAAACAACAACATGCCCCGCTCAACCGGGGAGAAGATGAGTATGGAGATTGACAGAAAACTCCTGTGGAGAGGAAAATTCATCATCCCGGCCCTTGTTGCAGGGTATGCATTCCTCACCGGAAATGCGACGGTCTTCCCGACCGCCCTCGTCCTGACCCTGCTTGGCATTACCCTTACCGCAGACACCCTGGCACAGGAAACGGGTTTGAATGGGACGGCCCCACTCGGGACTGCCGGGCGCACGGCCCTCATCGTCTTCTCGGTTCTCATTGCCTTCTCCAGCCTGTTTGCATCCGTATTCCTGGCAGATTTTGCAATCACCGGTATAACCGGCAGGCCTGATGGGGAATTTGTACGGGATGTGGTAGCCACACTCCATGGGTTTTGCTACATGACGGGGTTATTCCTTCTCATCTGTATCGGATCGATGGGTTATGCCCGGTGGATGCAGCCTGGTATGAGAAACGCCGGTGATGCAACCGCATCCCCCACATGTCATGGCCGGGGGGAGTGAAAATGGCAGATTTGAGTGAGGGATCAGGAAGCATGACAATTTTGGAAAATACTTCGTCAGGGCAGGTCTGCGGGTATACCTTCTGGCATCTGCTGATGCTCGACAACCCGGTCCGGCGTCTCCTCCAGAACCCGGAGAAGATCCTTGCCGGCCATATCCGGCCCGGCATGACGGCAATCGACATCGGGTGCGGGCCGGGGGACTTCACGCGGGTGATGGCAGCAATGGCCGGTGAGAGCGGGAGCGTTATTTCCGTTGACTTGCAAAAGGAGATGCTTGAGCATGCACAGGGGAAATGCAGAAACGACCGGTCCTTAGCCCCCATCACGTGGCACCAGTGCAGACCGGACTCCCTCGGGATCACGGCAGATGCCGACTTTGCTCTCTCCTTTTATATGGTGCACGAAGTGCCGGACCAGGACCGGCTGTTCCGTGAAGTTTTTGCACTCCTCAAGCCGAAAGGGAGGTATCTTGTTGTTGAACCGGTCTTTCATGTGACGGATGCGGCATTTGCCGCAACGCTTGATACCGCAAAGCAGGCCGGCTTCCGGGTTGCAGGAGAGCCCTCCCTTCCCTTGAGTCGTGCGGTGCTGTTTGAGAAGGCTGCATAAGAGGGAGATGATTGCCGCAGGGAACTGCCGGATGGCCGATTCCTTAAAGGATTAACAGATACTCTCATCAGGTCATCCCGTAAACCTTGATACCGGAACAGCACGATAATGGACGCGGTTGTTGCAACAAATCTCAAAAAAACCTTCGGGGCCGTCACCGCGGTCGACGGGGTCAGCATCTGCGTACCGGAAGGTGATATCTTCGGGTTCCTCGGCCCGAATGGTGCGGGAAAGACCACCACGATCCGGATGCTGACCGGCGTGCTCATCCCCGATGCCGGATCGGTCTCGATCTTCGGGATAAACGTGCATACCAACCCGCTTGCCGCAAAGATGAAGATGGGCGTAATTCCCGAGAACGGCACGGTATACAGCGACCTTTCCGCGATGCAGAACATCCTCCTCACCGCGAAGTTCTTCGGGATGGACAAGACCACCCGGGAGGACCGGGCAACGGAGATTCTCGACCGCCTCGGGCTCCTTGACCGCAAGGACGATCTCGTACGCACCTTCTCAAAGGGCATGCGCCAGCGCATCAGCATCGCGTGCGCCATCATCCATGCCCCCCCGCTCCTGATCCTCGACGAGCCGACAACCGGGCTCGATGTGTACAGCCGCCGGCTCGTCATCGACACGATCCGTCGCATGAACCGGGAGGGGAGCACGATTCTCCTCACCACGCACAACATCGAGGAGGCAAATACGCTCTGCTCGATGACAAG
>DUHF01000227.1:0-10600 GCA_013331015.1 Methanoregula sp. | reverse complement strand
TTCGATACCACGCGCTATATTGAGATCGCGTTCGAACAACCCGCAGGAGCAGAACTCTTATCCGGGCCGGGCATCACCCGGGTAGAACCCTGGGGGGACAAATGGCGGGTGTACTCCGATGATCCGGACCGGGCGGTCAAGCACCTTGCCTCAGTGGCAGAGCGGGAGCATCTCACGGTAGTCTCCATTGCAACCTCCAGCCCGACGCTCGAAGAGGCATTCGTGCAGCTGACCGGGGGGGTGTAACGGTATGGACTGGAAACTCTTTGTCCAGAGCATCCTTGTCATCACCGAGAAGAACATGCGGATCTATTACTTCAAGGGCCCGGTTGTCATCTTCGGTCTCATCTTCCCCCTCATCATGTTCCTGACGTTCTTTATCGGGCGGGACCTCGATCTCATCCTCTTCTTCCCCGGATTTCTCGGCATGATGCTCTTTTTTACCGCATCCTCGGTCGGCCCGCTCATCACCCCCTGGGAGAAGCGGGAGAAGACCTACGAGCGGCTCGTCTCGCTCCCGGTCATCCTCGAGAGCATCATCATCGGCGACCTGCTCGCCGGGGCAATCTTTGGGATTGCCATCACCATCATCGTCTTTGCTGCCTGTGCCGTGCTCCTCCACCTCCCGCTCATGAACGCAGCCCTCCTCGTCATCGGGCTTGTACTCGGCTCGGTCACCTTTGCTGCGCTTGGCACCCTCCTTGCCTCGCCCACAACAGACAACCCGTCAAACATCATGATGCTCTCAAGCCTTGTCCGGCTCCCGCTCATCTTCATCTCGGGCATCTTCATCCCGCTCGGAGAGCTGACCGGCTGGCTCTTTATCCTCACCTCGCTCTCCCCGCTCACGTATCTTGTCGACCTGTTCCATGCGGCGCTGAATGGCGACGCGGTGTACCCGCCATGGATCAACGTGCTGGTGCTGGTTGCAGTCACCCTCCTCTTCGTTCTGGCTGCAAAGCTTATCCAGCGGCGGAACCTTGTGAAGGGAATTTAGGGGTTCAGGCCACGGGCTATCTGTATCGGTGAATGATTCCGGAGATGGACACGGGTTTTATCCGGTAGTTGGGAAGTGAGATCCCACAAGACAACAGAATGCAGAATTATGATCGCGGACCCCGGGAGATCGTCCCGCCGGCAGCCCGGACCGATGCTTCAATGTTTGTGAGCAGCTCTTCGTCATTGAGGGCAAAATCCAAAAGCTCGAAACGGTTCACGAGTGCAATGGGCTTGAGGACAAGTAATGGTCTTTTCCCTTTGGTTTCCGTGGAATAATCGACCGGGACCGAAGTCATGGTCCCGTCATCCCAGACTGCCACATTCCCATACCCGGCCTCATCCCAGAGTTTCCTGATAATATCCTGCGTTATCATACAATCAACGTATCTTCGGGGAGTGCAGGCAAAAAGGTTCCCAAACCGGCAATCATGTACTGCCAGAGTCGGCCGGGCATGGTAATTACCGGAGATCATGGCACGGCCTATGGGTGGCACGCTCCCACACATGCTTTCATTCCCCGAACATAAAAAACCAGTTTTTTACACCGTTTCCCGACACCATTATCCGCGATCAGTGCCGTAAAATCATTATTGAGGAATTGATACGTATGCCCGTAACCCCGTTTGACCCTTTTACCATCAATGCCCTTACCCTGAAGAACCGGTTCGTTATGGCTGCGGCAGCAACATTGTATTCTGCCGATGAACAGGGGATTATCACCAATGAGGAGATCGCCCGCATCAACCGGATCTCCGCCGGGGGCATTGGCCTGTTCATCAACGGGGCCGTGACCACGCACCTTTCAGCGCAGACCCGGCCCCGGTCCTGCATGATCACGACCGATGCCGGTGTTCTGCAATTTAAAAAGCTCACGGATACGGTCCATAAGAATGGCACGAAGATCGCCTGCCAGCTCTGCAACTCCGGCATCTGGGCTGCGGCGTTCCAGAAAACGCTCGGGAAAGAGGCTATCGGAGCATCGCTTGTGAGTGACGGCGCGTATGCCGCACGGACGGACTTTCCGGATAACTTCCATGCTGCAACCGAGGATGAGATTGCAGGCATTATCCGGGGATTTACCTCGGGTGCTGCCAGGGTAAAGACTGCCGGGTTCGACGCTGTCGAGATCCACGCAGCGCATGACAGCCTTCTCTCCCAGTTCCTCTCCCCGCTTTCCAACCGGCGAAACGACCGGTGGGGCGGGAGCGTGGAGAACCGATCCCGGATCCACGCGGAGGTTATCCGGGCGGTCCGGGAAGCGGTCGGACCGGACTACCCGATACTCGTCAAACTGGGCGTGCAGGACTCGATTGCGGGAGGGCTTACCCAAAAAGACGGTATCGCAGCCGCACAGACCTGTGCAGGTGCCGGTGCAGACATGCTTGAGGTAAGCGTGGGACTTGCCGGTGCAGATGTGATGAAAGAGTCGGTGCTGCTCGGGCCGATCACGAAGATCGAACAGGAGGCTTTTACCCGCGAGTCGTGCCGGGCGGTGAGAAGAGCAACCGGTTTTCCCACCATCATGACCGGCGGCATTCGGTCTCTTGACCTCATCGAAGATATCCTTGCTGCCGGAGATACCGATCTTGTCGGGCTCTGCCGGCCGTTCATCCGTGAACCGGCCCTCATCAATCGCTGGAAGTCCGGCGACCGGAAAAAGGCAGCGTGCATCTCCTGTAATATGTGCTTAATCAGGCCCAAAGGTCATGAACTCGCCTGCGTGATTGAGGATGGGGACGGGGAGGAAAATTCAGGAAAAATTCAGACTTCGTAATATCCCAGGAAAATTTTGATTTTTTTATTGGTAGATTCAGACATACCCCGTGCGGAGCAGGAGCGAACCCGGCGAACCGAGTGCAAAGGAGAACTGGATACGGGTCATTACCAGCAGTCCAATCCATATCCTGATCGATTCCCACCAGCGGTACACCCCGCAAGAAGAAGGGGGCGAGTGCAAAGAAGGTCGTGGTGGAAACGTACATATCCCCGTGCGTATTTGCATCCTCTCCCTTGCTGAATCCCGCTGTAGCGTTCTCATCAAGGAGCTGACTCATGGGATAATACTGAAGATTGTATTCGGGAAGATCAAAAGGTGTGCCTGCAGGGATCGGGTTATCGGGATTCGCTCTGCCCGATTCTATCCATGCATCGGACGCGGGCCTGAACCATCCTTCTGCCGGGCTCAATGATTGCGGTGAGATACAGCAACGAGACGAACCCGGGAACGCTGCTGAAATTTTCAACGCCCCTCTTTTTTGTTTGCCAACGATACGCACGGGATGGCGGATTACCCGGGGCGATCACATACCCCAAAAAACGATAGACACCGCCGCCTCTGACCGGGCGCCACCCGCGGCAGCCACCTTTGGGGCCGGTCCACCGCCGCTTCCGGATTTTTTCTCCGTATGCCTTCCATTCCGGTGACAACAGCTTAATGGATTGCAGGAACCATTGGTTAATCCGGAGAACTCGATTCCGGAGGAGCAAAAAAAATGGCAGACTATGTTCTGGTTCATGGCGGCAACATGACAACCGGGACGTGGAACCAGCTGACTACGGGAAGTCCTGTCCAGACACCCGACGGCACGATGGGCGGGATGATCTGGGACCCGGTCATTCCTGCGCTTAACGCACAGGGCCACCGCACGTTTGCACCGACGCTTACGGATGAAAATACCACCACCCTGACCGGGCATATCGGGGAGATTGAGAAGATTATCACCGACAATGACCTGCGGGACGTGATCCTTACCGGGCACAGCTATGGAGGCATGATCATCACCGGGGTGGCCGCACGGTTACCGGAACGGATCCGGCACCTGGTATATGTCGATGCCGCAGTACCGGACCCCGGACATTCCCTCTTTGACGAAATTATTGCAAGTGGAAGCGACCCGCAGTCGTTTGCCGGCCTTGTTCTGGCAGCGCCCTATGTTGAGAAACTGGAGTTTGATGAAAGGGCTATCCATCTGCTCAAAAAAACCTATATCCGGTGCACGAAGAGTGATTTTTCTGCAGTAACCCTGCGTGCCTGGAATAAGATTGCCGCTGCCGGGCCGCAATGGACCTGCCTTGAGCTCCCCTCTTCCCACGTGCCGATGGCAGAGATGCCGGACAGGATTGCCCGGGTGCTGCTGGACGCGGCAGAAAATTAAGGATCTCTGCTCATAAGCGCAGGTAAACCCGGAACACCAAAGACACGGTGATGGGGGCTGACGCTTGAAAAAAACCTTTGCAGGGGACTCCGCAGGCCGCGGCGGGACGCTCTGGCACAAGCCCAAACCATACCATGGCAGAGGGATTTATTAGCAATCCTGCCCGCATTGATCAGCAAAGAGCCATGGGTAATCACCGCGGCAATTGCAAAATATCCTCCGGGCCTCCTCTGATGGAAGTATATAGATCCCGTCCACCGTAATGAATAGAATAAAGTATTCTCAACCTGAATCAGGTACCGTGGAAAAGATTTACAATTGTGTCCAGACCGAAAACGGGGTATCGATGGAATGGATGGAGGGAAAGAGGAAAAATACCGAGCACTTCACCTTTCAGGAACTGGAAACCATGAGGATCAAGGTTCCGGTTCTTATCAGTAACCCCGAACTCTTCAGGATCGATCTGCAGGAGCACAGGATTTACATAAGCCAGATCGGGCGGGGCGCATACTGACAGGATTGCCAGCTGCAGGATCGCGAATGCCGGATCCCCGGCATCATAACCTGCAGGCAGGTTCAACGAGAGTGAAGGGAAATCCGGGGCGGGAGTTCATTTTTTATGGATTACAGTTCATTCCAATGCAAATGCCGCAAAAACTTTGGTGTATGGCAGTTTTTTGCCCCCAAATGATGGGCAATGACCGTTACGGGTCCCGTGTTTTTCCGGAAACAAGCAGGATCCAAAAACCGTGAACGTAAACCGCAAAGGGTATGTCCTGTTCAACCGGATACTTCCCTATGATCCGGGGTATCCTGCTTGGCATCCTCATCCTGTCGGCATCTGTTGCATCCGGGTGTTTCTCCCCCACCGGCATCGTTGCCCCAATGACCAGCAACCCGCAGATCATCCATAGTGAGATCCCGGTTTCCGGGAGCGGATCTGCGCTTGCCATTGCGTTTGACGATGAGGATATTGCAACCATCTCACCCGAAGCAGAGGAGCAGTTCCGGCTGGGGCTGGATCGTATGTCCCGGTACAGGCAGGATAACGAATCACTCGCCTTTTTTGATGCAGCGCTTGCCCGTGACCGGAATTTTACCGCAGCATGGCTGGCAAAAGGGGTAGCCTTGCACAACCTGCACCGCTATGACGATGCCATCGCCTGTTATGACCGGGCACTGGCCCTCTCACCCGGCGATCCCTCGATAGTGAAATTTAAAGCAGCGACGCTTTCCGATGCGGGGAGAGCCGATGAGGCTTGCGGAAACGGATCCTCGTAACCTCAGCGGGGAGCAACCTTTTTTATGGTTTTTTCCCATCCTGAAAATGGGAAAAGAGCTCATTTTTGGGCCGTAACCCAAACGGGGGAGAGCAATGCCGGTGACCCGGATGAGCAGCATGCTATCGGGTGATATAAAGAAAGACCCGGGCTGCCGGAAATATCCGTTTTTCACCACCTCACTTCTCCGGTATCTTCCGGTTTTGTTCCGGTGATATTATGGTGACGGAGTACAATATCCGGTATCAATACAGGATCGTGTTATGACGTTTGAGTGCAGCCAGTGCGGGGAATGTTGCAGCCATCTCGGTCTTGTCCATACCATCCAGAAAGACTATGGCGATTACCGTTTTTTGATCAATAACGTGTATACTGGCGAGAGAACGGAAGTGACGGTTGACCCGGACAAGATCGCGCTCTTTTGTGACCGGAGCATCTTTTCCGAACGTCCCGAAGCCTGCCCGTTCTTCCGGTTCGATCGCGCTGCGGCAAAAGGGTACTGCACGGTTCACACCACCCGTCCCGGGATCTGCCGGGACTATGGCTGCTGGCGCATCCTGATCCTCAATACGGATGGACAGCGGGCCGGCCGGATCATGTGCCAGCGGTTCCTGGCCTCAGAAGATGAACGGCTGAGCCGTATTTTTCACGAAGAGATCGATGATCTTTGTGGGCTGGATGATGCCGCATGGGACGAGCGGGTGATCCGGGTACTCGTTACCGCGGGATATTCGGTGCGGCAGTAGGCAATAAACACAAGAGCCGGCAAGAGTGAAGAGGTTACGGCCGAAGTCCGACATTGCGGAACTTCCCGGCCGGCACACGGATCCCGAACCGTGCACCATGGCCCGGCTCACCGATCTCTTCTATCCTGATACCGGTGATGGCAAGAATCTCACGGGAAAGGAACAGGCCAAGACCGGTATTTTTCCCAAAACCCCGTTCAAAAAGCCGTTCCTTGTCCTCTGGGGTGATACCTGCACCATTATCCTCAACCACAATCACGATGTCCCCTTCGGACCGGTGGCAGGATACGGTTATTTCAGAAAGACCATCTCCCCCGTAGGTTACCGCATTGTCAAAGAGGTTGTAGAAGACCTTCTCAAGCATCGGATCGGCATACACTTCCAGGAGACCAGTGCTGCTTTCCAGCAAAACCCCGTGGAAATCCACCTGGTTCCTGATACGGTTGATTACCGATGACACCTGTTGCCATACCGGTGCTTTGGCACCGAGCTGCTCGTACTCCCTTGTGAATGCTATCTGCTGGCCCATTGCATTGACGGCTCCAAGCTGCCGGTCAAGGTATTCCATCTGGGTTGGATCGGTTGCCAGTTCCCGGCTCAGTTCAAGGTAACTCCCGACAGCCATGAGTTTGTTCATGAGATCGTGGCGGGTGATGCTTGCAAGGAGCCCGATCTTCCGGTTTGCCTGGGCAAGTGCAAGCTCAGATCCTTTCCGCTCGGAAATATCACGGAAAAGGCAGAGATACCCGGACGGCCCTGCACCTGCCCGGTCCATGGGAGTGACAGCCACATCATAGAACCGGAGGAAACCCTCCTTTTGCACCTCTGCCTCAATACGGCGTTCACCGGACAGGGCAGGATCTTCGCGGAGTGATGCAAGCAGGGGAAAGACCTCTTCGACCATCTTTCCTATCGCATCATGGGAAGAGACGCCGGTAATACGTTCGGCTGCGGGGTTAAGATCGATCACCCGGTAATCATTGTTGGTGACGATTACACCGTCCCGCATGGTATAAAAGACCAGCGAGTACGCCACCGGTACGGCAGAGAAGAGCTGGTAGCGGAGGAGCCCTACGGCGAGAATGATCCCGCTGGCAAGGAAGGCAAACGGTGTCATGTCATACTGCGGGAACGGAGCGATCTGGAAGACATAGGCCATGTTGCAGAATGCGGGGATGCAGGCTGCACAGACCAGCAGGATCGACTGGCGCCGGTAGAGTTCGGTTGAGACAAAGAGCCTGCCCGCTGCAAGGATGAGCGCGATAAGGGTTACGAGATAGCAGTACCCGATGTGAATCCAGAAGAGGGGGCCGTGTTCGTAAAGCCAGATTGTGGAGCCGCCAAACGAGGATTCATAAAAACCGGTGTAATAGAGGTGATGGAGCGGGTTGGTCAATACCAGGACCCAGACAATTGCCGGGATAATGAAAAATAATGGTACCGTGCGGCGGGTGAGGTACTGTTCGCGCCCGGTAAAGCAGAGAACGATAAAGAGCCATGCGATCGGCACGGTCTGCAGTGCGGGATACTCGATATTGTTGATAAGGATGACCGCATCCAGGCTGGAACTGGAGAGTTCTACCACATACCCGAATATCCAGACCGTCTCTGCTGCCATCAGGAGGATGAACGGCTGCACGATTGTCTGTGCCCGGTTCTGCCACCCGATATAGGCCAGGAGCAGGGATATGGTGCCGGCAATAAGGAGAAGAAGAATTGCAATGGAGGAATTGATTATCATGGCAGCACCGGGTTTTTGGCTTTTTGGGATCGTTTCGGATCGTTTACAAGAGTTCCCACGGTCAGGAGGATCTGCAGCCGGAACGGGGCGTGCAGACTTCGGAACGTCCGTATGAATCTTAGTCCATTTTTAAAGTTCATAAATCCTTACCCCCACGTATGCACGCCGGCGTGATGTGCGGGGAATGGATTGCCGGGAGGAAAAAAAGCAATTCCAAATACGTGACTAAAAAAAAAGATCAGATCATAGTGACCGGCACTGTCGTTGTGGTCACGTTCGCGATCATGAAATATGCTGCGAGAACGATGAGAAGGATGACCGGGATCATGACCGCAAGGGCAACGGCAAGGGTTGCTTTCAGAGAATCGATCTCCTGCAGTTCGCGGACGCCAAGGATACCCAGCGCAAGCGACCAGAGCGTGAAGATGAACCCGATGAACGGGATCCACCCGAAGAGCAGCCGGGGCGTGCTCCCGTATATGACCGCGTTTATCGTCTGCATGATCCCCCGGCGTCCGCCAAAGAGGTACACCCAGAGGTGAAGCCATACCCCAAACACGAGCGTTGCGATAAAACCGCCAACCAGCATCATGAGGAATATGGCAACCGGAACCGACATCCCCCAGGTCATCATGGCAAGCGCCGGCAGCGTCTCGATCATGATCGCTGCAAAGGCGGCTGAAAGGATTGCATTGAACAGGAGGAGTGCGATAAAATAGGAAAACACCGCGGAGAGTTCATCGTCTTTCGATTGCCGGAATGTTTCCACCGGTGTGAGGAGAAAGCCTTTGGCCTTCCCGAAGATGCTTGTGATCATACAGCTGAAAGGTTGGCGTAACGGGGATATAAAAGAGGGCGGAGAACCGGGAATGGCTGATGAAGAATGCTCATGTCCCGGTTATGCCCGGCAGCACCCCGGGTTCAGATCGTAATCTTCCGGAACAGGAATGCACCGATGAAAGTCATTGCAATGGAAAAACCGCCGATGACCGCAAGGCAGACTACCGGGTTTATCTGCGATACCCCGGTCAGGCCGTACCGGATCCCTTCCACCCCGTAGGTAAGGGGATCGAGAAGGGTGATCGGCACCAACCATGCAGGCAGCGAGCTGATGGGAAAGAGCGCTCCCGAGAGCCCGAAGATCGGGAAGATCACAAAGTTCATGATCAGCTGGAACCCGGTCATATCCTCCATCCGCGACGCTATCGCTATCCCGAACGCGGTGAACGCGATGCCGATAAGGACCATGAAGAGCAGGGCAATGAAAAACCCGGTCACACTTCTGACCTCAAGGCCGATGAAGAGGGAGATGACCAGGATCATGAATCCCTGCAGGACAGCCGTAGTTGCCCCTCCAGCTGTCTGGCCAAGCATGATCTCAAGGCGCGAGACCGGGGCAACAAGGGTCTCTTTCAAAAACCCGAACTGCTTGTCCCAGATAACCTGGATGCCGGAGAAGACCGAGGTGAACATGACGCTCATCGCAACCATGCCCGGGACTAAAAACAGGATATAATTACCCCCGGTTCCCGGCAGCTGGACCACGGAGTTTAAACCAAAGCCGAGGAAGAGCAAAAAGAAAAGCGGCATGCTGATGCTCCCGATAATCCTGCTCTTTGACCGGATGTAACGCTTGATGCTCCGAAGCCAGATGGTATATATGATGTCCATGGTTACCGCCCCGCTTTCCTCTGGAACATTCTCACCATATCCCGGGGGTCAGATTCTTCTTCACGGATGGTCTTTCCGGTAAAATAGAGAAAGACGTCTTCAAGCGTCGGCTTGTGAATCGATACCGATTCAACAGGTATCCCCTTCGAAGCGAGCAGGGTAATAATCCCGCTGATATGCTGCTCGGCATTTTTCATGCTCAAAGTGACGGTCCCGTCATGTTCTTCCATGCGGGAAAGCCATGGCTCATCCAGGGTTTCGGCAATGGCATGGCAATGTTCTGATTTCAGGGTCACGACATCTCCCCCGACACCTTCTTTGAGGTTCTGTGGTGAATCGAGTGCGATTATCTTCCCGTGGTCGATGATTGCCACCCGGCTGCAAAGCCGGTCTGCTTCCTCCATGTAATGGGTTGTCAGGATAATTGTGATTCCCTTCTCCTTTGCCAGCGCGGCAATGTACTGCCAGAGATGGTTTCGTGTCTGGGGGTCGAGACCGAGCGTGGGTTCGTCAAGGAAGAGGACGGACGGGTGGTGGAGCAGCCCGCGGGCGATCTCAAGGCGCCGCCGCATCCCGCCGGAGAAGGTCTTGACGATATCGTTGCGGCGATCATTGAGCTCGACGAGCGTGAGGAGTTTTGTGATCCGCGGGTTCCGGATGTCTGACGGTATCCGGTAGAGCCGGCCGTGGAAATCCATGTTCTCCGCCGCGGTCAGTTCCTCATCAAGGCTCTGGTCCTGGAAGACGATACCAATGGATTTCCGGACCCCGTCGGGATCCTCCGCAATACTGATGCCGTTGACGGTTGCCGACCCCGAGGTTGGTGCGAGCATGGTTGCAAGCATCGAGAGGGTCGTGGTCTTTCCGGCACCATTGGGGCCAAGGAGTCCGAAAACCTCCCCCTGCCGGATATCAAACGACAGGTTGTCCACAGCAACAAGGTTCCCGAAGCGCCGGGTCAGGTTCTGGATGCGCAATGCGAACGTCATGGATACTCTTCTTTTCCCC
>DUHF01000311.1 GCA_013331015.1 Methanoregula sp. | reverse complement strand
AGCCAAAGCCGATGAGCATCGGGATAAAGGACTTGCCAGGCAGGCCGATGGCATACATCATCCGGTCCATGACGAACGCGGCGCGGGCAAGGTAGCCACTGTCTTCGAGGAGCGAGAGGATGAAGAGCAGGATGAAGATGTTGGGGATGAATATCAGGACTGCTCCCATCCCGCCTATGATCCCGTCGCCAAGCAGCGACGCGAGCCACGCGGGCTCCATGCCGCTTGTTGCAATATACTCCGCAAGGGATGCCATGATTGCATCAATGGCGGACATGAATGGTGTTGCCACGGCAAAGGTCAGCTCGAATGCCGCCCACATCAGTGCGAGGAAGATGGGGATACCAAGCCACCGGTCGGTGACCACGCGGTCGATGACGTCCGAGACGTTCATCTCTTTCACACATGTCGTGCAGATCTGCGGGAGGAGGGCGCCAATCACCTCGTACCTCCGGTCGGCCATTGCTGCTTCGGTATTCTCCGGATCGGTTGCCTTCAGCACTGCATTCACGGAATCGCCGACCGGGCTTGCAGCAATCTTCTCTCTTGCGTTCTCATCGCCTTCCAGCAACCGGACGGCAAGCCAGCGGGGCGGGTACCGGGCGGCCAGCGCCGGATCCCGCTCCAGAACCGCTACGAGATCGGCGATATGCCGCTCGATCTCGTCTCCATATCCAATCGCGTGCTCGTGGTGGGGCGAGGTCTCTGCTTCCGTCAGTGCGGCCCGGAGGAGTTCATCGAGCCCCTCTCCCTTGCTCCCTACTGTCCTGATGGCGGGGATCTCGAAGTACTTCTTGATCAGGGAACGGTTGATTATGGTGCCGTTATTCTCGGCCTCGTCCGACATGTTCAAGGCGATGACAAGTGGGACGCCGAGCTCCATGAGCTGGGTTGTCAGGTACAGGTTCCGTTCGAAGTTGGTCGCATCGATGACGTGGATAACGACATCGGGTTTTTCATCAATGATGTAATCGCGGGCAACCACTTCATCGATTGAGTACGCGGTAAGGCTGTACGTGCCGGGAAGATCGATGATTTCAACTTCGGTCTTTCCGACCATGGCAGTCCCGCTCTTCTTCTCGACCGTGACCCCGGGCCAGTTGCCGACATGCTGGCGGGAACCCGTAAGGGCATTGAAGATGGTGCTCTTGCCCACATTCGGGTTGCCTGCAAGGGCAATGCGGATCCTGCGTGTCATGGCATCTCCTCCCCATTGGGCATACCGCATCCCTTCTGCCGGTGAACATGGCCGTGACCGGCATGGCAGCACCCCGTGAACGGACCTGGACGCCCATCTGCTGTACCGGGATCTGCCATTGCAGGGCCCCCGACAAGGATTTTCATTGCCATGCCGTGAGAGAGTGCATACCGGGTGCCCCCAACCGCAATGATGAGCGAGCCCCGGTCGGAGCAGACAACGGAAAGCTTGCTGCCGGGAAAGATCCCCATCGCTGCGAGGCGGTGGAGCATGCCGTGCCCGGCCCGTACATCAGCGACGATGGTATCTGTCCCGGGGGAGAGGAACGAAAGGGGCATTGCCTGCATGGTCAGGCACCCCCGGACGTGACCGAGATGAGGCGGGCGTCCTCTTTCCGGAGCGAGATACCGTATCCCTTGATCTGGTATTCGACCGGGTCGCCGAGCGGGGCGGCCCGGACGGCTTCAATGAGGGTGCCCGGCACAAAGCCGAGCGCAAGCAACCGCTTCCTTACTATGGCCGGAGCGGATATGCCCACGACCCGGCAGGAAGCCGGTGGCGCAATGCAGTCGAGTGTGGTCACACCTTCCTGCTGGTTTTGCAGTGCAGGGATTTTTTGTGAATCATCCATACAGGAATATCGCCCGTTTGGCGCGGATAAGGGTCACCCGAAACTCTTTCGGGATCCCACAAATTGACCAAAAAAAGTTAGGAATATTCGTCAGATCCGAATTCTGCACGCACAGGCAGCGATTTAGGGAACCCGAAATCTTATAATCTTCCAAAACCAAGATCTGTCATGCAGGCCATGAGCAGGAAAGCGGAGGACTATCTCGAAGCAATCCTCAACGCATCCTCTGAAAAAGGCTATGCCCGGACCCGGGATATTGCCCGGGAGCTTGGCATCCAGCCGCCAACGGTTGTCGAGATGGTCCAGAAACTGGATAAAATGGGCATGATAATCTACCGGAAATATGACGGGGTAACTCTCACTCCGGAAGGCCGCCGCATAGCCGAGATAATCAAGGACCGGCACGAGACCCTCCAGATGTTTCTGGAACTGTTCAGGGTCCCTGAAGCAATCGCATCGAAGGATGCCTGCATGATGGAGCACGAGCTGACACCGGATACGATTGGGCAGATCCGCCTGTTTTTTACTTTTCTTAAAGAGAACCCGGGTGCTGCAAACGCTATGAAGAATTTTGAATCGTTTTCACGCGTGAGGCAGATCGGGCAACGGCACTAGCACCGGCTTGCGCACGTTCTGATCTCTTTTGTCATTCCAATACCGTCTGCCTGATTTCAGAAACCCACTTGTATCTTCCCATGCCAGCGGTGTGGTTCCCATCCTTGTCCCAGAACCCGGGAGACTTCCGTGAATGGTATTGCATTCCGAGAATAAATCGAGTGAATGATGGTTAGTCTCGTTTTTCCGGTAAATTCCGAACAGGTTTTGGCTCATCCTGATACCAGCCAAAGAAAAGAGAAGGTGATGCGTTGATCCGGCCGAACCGGCCCATGCGATCACGTACGTTCAAAGGAGAAGAATGCATGAACAATGAATTGAAAAGCCACATCTCTGAAGAGCTCAAGCATGTCCATGCCGATATCGAACATGTCGGCCGTGACCTTGAAGAACTCACATCGCACCTGAAGAATCTCGATGAGCATCTTCATCATCTCATTGAGGAGACTGATAAAGGGGAGGTCAACCCTGCCTGAATAACCAGGTGCCGTTTTCATGACCGGAGAAAAACGGTGAGTCCCATCCGGATGATGAACACACCATTCTGGCCATAGCGGGAACCCCCGGGGAAACCCGGGTCACTTCACTCCCTGCTCTCCCGCGGGAGTTTTGATTTCCCGCGACCCGTTGTCACGGTCTCTTTTTTTCCGATAATCTGCAGGAGAGCTCCTGCACTGCAGAAAATTCCGGCTATGGCGAGTGCAAGAAACGTTGCGCCGGCCAGGACCTGAGGATCCGCCCCGGTAAGGCTGCCGTAGTTCCCGGCAGCGTGAAGTACATGGGCATAGATGAGCGCGGCAACCGATGCCCCACATGCCATGGCAAAGTGCCGCCCGGCACTGTTGAGCCCGGATGCCACAGCCGATTTTTCTGCGGGAAGTCCCCGCATGATCTCGGTGTTGACCGGGCTCTGGATTAGGGTAAACCCTATTGCGATGATAACCACGGAAGCCGTCAGGATCGTGGGATCCGGTGTGCCGCAGGAGACGGCAAAGAGGAAGAACCCCGCTGCAGCGATAAGGAGTCCGGCCGGTGTGTAACGTTTCCTCACGGAACAGTCATAGGCCCGGCCTACAAGCGGCGAACCGACAACAAGGATTGCGGCCATCAGCACAAAGAACCATCCGACCCGGGACGGGCTGAATCCGAGGACCCCTTCAAGATAGATCGGCAGGGTGATGTACAGGATCATGACCGCTGAAAAGAAGAGGCACATGCCCAGCAGGGGCACGACAAAATTCGGCCGGGTAAAGATCCCCGGTTCCAGCAGCGGAGCGGGATGATGCCGTTCGATCCTGACAAACAGGATGACTGCGGCACAGCAGATGACGGCACAGGCAGCAACCGGAATTCCCGCGATCTTCCCGCTGGCAGCAAGGCCAAGGGCCAGCATAAACGAAACGATGGCAGCAATAAGGAAACCTGCACCTGCCCAATCCATGATAAATATCCCATTGCGCTCTGTGTGCCTCAGATCCATTACCGAAATCCCGAGCGCAACCAGGACCATGCCTATGGGCACATTGATGAAAAAGATAGACTGCCAGCCGCAGAGTTCCACCAGGAATCCTCCGAGGATGGGCCCGCTCAGGCTCGCCAGTGCAACGGTTGCCCCGAGAATCCCCATGACCTTCCCCTGTTCACGGAAGGAATAGATCTCAAAGATGATCGCCATCAGGATGGAGACCGACATGGCGGCTCCCAGTCCCTGGGCGATCCGCAGGACAACGAGCGCTGGAAGGGTTGGCGCGAGCGCACAGCCTAGCGAGCTGGCGGTAAAGAGAATCATCCCGGAAAGGAAGACAAGGTTCTTCCCGTAGTACGCGGACAACCGCGAAAAGACCAGCATGGTTGCCGTCATGGTGACCAGGTAACCGGTGATCGTCCACTGGGTGAGGGAGATGTCCGTTTGGTAAAATGCAGTGATGGATGGGAGGGCAATCGAGACAATGACACTATCGAGGACCGCCATGTACATGGCAAGGAGCGTCACGATCAGGATTGCGGTCTTATGGGGCACGAGCGGTGCCAAAACGGGTGCTGGCTCTGTCATATCGGAATAGGATCTTCCGGCACAAGGTATTCAACGCATTACAACCCAAGCGAGTTGTAATAATGCAGGAGATTGTTGACGGGCTCCGGAACATGGGGTTCACGGAATACGAGGCCCGGGCATACCTTGCCCTGGTGCGCCTTGGAAAGAGTACGGCACGTGAGATCGGTGAGACGGCCCAAATCCCCCAGGGGCGCATCTACACGGTACTGAATATGCTTGCGGCACGGGGATTCGTGCATGTCCTGGAGGGATCCCCTGCAACCTATCATACAGAGGAACCGACCGGGGTTTTCGATGCCATCCGTGATGAGTACTGCGAATCTGTCAATGCCCTGGTCCGGCAGCTTGAAGAGCAACGCAATGCCCGCGATCTGCCGTCACCGTTCTGGACCATCTCAAGCGAACGCGGGATCCAGATCATGCTCAAAGCCGCAGTGCGGAACGCCCGAAAGGAGATTATCATTATGGCGTTTGATCCGCGTCACCTCCTTACGGTTGTCCCTTCTCTGAAAACGGCCGCAAAGAGGATCAACCTCGATATTCTTGCCGGAGATAAACCGGCGTTTGCCGGGCTTGGCCTGAAAGTGCGGGGCATGGGCAGCGATCTCATTGCACTCCTGGAGGAGATGCACACGGCCGGAACGGTGATGGAATATGACCGCATGCACGAGGAGTGTTTTTTCCTGATTGATGCAAACGTTGCCGTCTCCATCGGGACCTATGCGGGAAAACGTAATGCAACGGTCATAAGGATGCCAACGCTCTGTTTCATGATGAGAAAACTGATCGGCATTGCCGAGCCGGAGATCGGGCCATTTGAACTATTGAAACCCGTGGGTCCGGAACGGGTTTCCGGATAAAAATCCACAGAATGCAACCGGAACGAGTTTCCATTTCAGGGGGTCACTGCAGGAATGAGGAAGTAAAAGCAATGGGACCGGGGGGATTACTGCCGGTATTTTTCCTGCCTGAAAATGAAGGAACGGTGGTTGATTCGGACTCCCCCGGCCCGCAACCTTTTAGGGCGTTCCATTTTTCCCCTTGCAGGAGTTGTTTTGCAGTGTCTGGTATTTTAAGCGTACGTTGTGGTAATGTTTTTCATCAAACCGTGCCGGAAAATTTTTCATCGCGATCATGATCCCGATTGAACATGTGATCCGGATCAACCGGGCCGTGTTTTGTTTTTCCAACCGGATCATGGAATAATTTCAGAATGATGCAGGGTGCATGCAACCGGACGGGACCTGTCATTCCTCTGTGGTATACCTGTCCCCATGATGATGGATAGTCTGTGCCAGGGATGCCGTGATCTCCACGGGTAGTGGTTAAAACGCTAATCCGGAGCCCTGTTTCTTCCGTTCATCACAACCCACAGCACGTTTGAGTCTCTGTTTTGAGCCTTTATTAGCGCTATTGAGGGATTATTTGGGACACGCTGAGTGCCCGGATCATATGATCCGGGCCCAATATCGGGATTTTCAAATAATTAGTCCCTCGTTTTGGCGAATTAGGCCCTCAAAACGGGGTATTTACGCCCTCATGGGGCTCCGTGGTGTGATTTTCTCCGTCGGAGATTTCATCGGGGGAAGCTTTGAAGACCGGCGGTCATCTTACGTCTCCTGTTTCATGACTTTCGATAGTCTCCCCCCAGTGACTGATGACTTTCCGGATCCCTCATCGTAGGCATCTCCCTCAACGAAGAACACGTCCCGCGTTCCGGGGTATTCCCGTGGCCTGAGGGCCATTCCTGTGCCCTCGCTCTCAATCTCCTTGGTTCTCTTTCGCCGGCCTAATACCTTGAGGATATCCCTGCCAAGCCGAGTTTTGTGCGGGAGAACATTATCCCACCCTAATTGTCAACCATCATTGTATATGACCAACGTTTTCAGCAGGTATTACCGGTCATCCCCCGCGTGCTGCCGGGGGAGACGGATGAGGGCACGGCGCATTTACACGTATCGGTATGAGCGACACCAGGGAACCTCAGGAACCAGTGACGGGGAACTATACGAGATATCCGGAGAAGGGATCCGGCCGCTGGTTGCGAAAAACGGACGTGTCTGATCCTGGCCAACGGAATCTGCAAAAAAACACGCGCCTTGGGTATCAGTTCAGGTAAAAACTTCCGGCCGACATAC
This sequence comes from Methanoregula sp., assembly GCA_013331015.1. Lineage (GTDB taxonomy): Archaea > Halobacteriota > Methanomicrobia > Methanomicrobiales > Methanospirillaceae > Methanoregula > Methanoregula sp11803u. Next base: position 2,283 of record DUHF01000311.1, on the reverse strand, counting down.
CGGGATTAATGGCAGTCCTCAATCTTACAGAACCCGGTGCCGTAGCAAGATCTCTGTAACATTGGTAAAGAACGGCATCTTCAGTTCTTCGATCCGTGAAGCCTCTTCCCAGGTGACGAGACCGCTATCCTCTGTTTTCATGCGTTCCGGTTCGAGCTGGATACAATAGGTATTGGGCATCCGTTCCGAAAACCAGTCCGCGCTCCCGAACTGAATAAACACCGGGTTCCGGTCGGCCATCTCCTGAAGGTCAGCATACATCGTATGACCGGCCGGTATATCTTCGATGCAGAGTGCGAGATAGGCGATGCGGTACCGGATCGGCTCGATCTCTTCCTTCCTGTCACGATAATGTGTGACGGGTATGAGGTTTTCAGGATCCGGCTCCAGTTGGTGCACGAAGTGACCGTAGCAGCACTGGACCGTGAAACAGTGCGTAATCGGGATACACTCCTTTACGAGCGGAAGGATGGGTGGATCGATGGTCCCATTTCGGATCTCCTGCTCCAGTCCCCGGAGTGAGCGGTCGCGGTCCTGCTGATAGCCCACGTGGGGCACAAACGGGCGGGGCGGTGTGAAGGTCTCCATGGCGGATCAGCTGTACTACTCCTTATGTGTCATTCTGGTTAAGGGATCGCGAACACTCTTGCCTCATTGGCCGGGTGGGACAAGCTTGGGAAATTACCAGAACCGGGGGATGACCCGCCCGGTCTCGTTCATATAATTCCGGTATTCGTCCCCGAACTCCTTGAGAAGCATCTCCTCTTCCCGGGGAACCCGGAGGAAGTAGAGCAGTCCCCATGCAATAACCCCGAATACAAGGACAAGCCCGTTGGCAAGGATGATTCCCTGCGCAATCACCCAGATCCAGAAATGGGCGTACATCGGGTGGCGGATCCGTTTGTAGATTCCGGCCCTCACGAGATTGTGCCCTTCTTTTATCTCAAGGATTGCCGACCAGTTCTTCCCGAGATCGCGGTGTGCAAGGACAAACAGCCAGATGTTGAGCGCGAAGATGAGGAGGAAGATAAACCGTACCGGGTCAGGAACCGGGATCGCGTATGAGTCAAGGAATGGCGTGAACACTGCAAGGAGGGGCAGGACGGTCATACCGATGAAATTCAACCCAACGAGGAACAATTCAAAACCCGGCCGCACCTTCTCTTTTGCTTTGTTCTTTACTGCTTTTGTACCATAATATCCCCGTGTGCCAAACCAGGCAAGGAAGAGGATACAATATGCTGCTTTCCAGAATATGTTTTCCATGATTAACCCCGAATTGAGAATCCCAGGACGTACTCATATACCGGTGCAGTATCTGGTGTTACCAATGTTTGCGTCATTTTAACTCTCTGTTTCTTTTTAGGTCTGTGCCGTATCGACAAACCAGAAATCCCCGTTCTCTGTCAGGATATATTTCCTGCGTTCATTTTCATGCATCCAGTCCGGATATCTCTGACTGATCCTTTCCTGAAGTTACGTTCCAAGTGGCGGCCTTCTCCTGTTCAGCCCACATGCGGGCGTAGGTGCCCTTCTGTGCAAGAAGTTCGTCATGCCTCCCCATTCCGGTAACCTTCCCGTGTTCAAGGACAACAATCCGGTCCGCATCCTTGATCGTGTTGAGCCGGTGAGCGATCACGATAACCGTCTTGTTCCGGGTGAGTATGGAGATAGCTTCCTGGACTGCCTCCTCGTTCTCCGGATCAAGTGATGCCGTGGCCTCATCGAGAAGGATAATGGGGGCGTCTTTCAAGAGCGCGCGGGCAATCGAGATCCGCTGCTTCTCGCCGCCGGACAAGTTTGACCCGCCCTCCCCGACAATGGTATCGTAACCGGCAGGGAGATTTTCAATAAATTCATGGGCCTGTGCAAGCCGGGCTGCAGCATGGATCATTTCTTCTGTTGCATCCGGCTTCCCGATCCTGATGTTGTTTGCAATGGTGTCGTTGAAGAGATAGACCTCCTGGAATACCATGCTGATCTGTGAGAGGAGGTTATCCGTACCGATCTTTCGGATATCGGTTCCCCCAAGGCAGATGGATCCTGACTCTACGTCCCAGAACCGGGCGATGAGGCTCGTGATGGTGGTCTTTCCGGACCCTGACGGTCCGACCAGCGCCAGTACTTCACCGGGTGCAACCGAGAAACTTACATCGGAAAGCACTTTTTTGTCAGGGTACCTGAACGAGACGCGGGAGAACGTTATCCCGAAATCCGCCACTACACCGGGTTGTTCCGGCTCGGGAAGCGGGAGGACCTCCATGACTTCCTTCATCCGCTCTG
>DUHF01000027.1 GCA_013331015.1 Methanoregula sp. | reverse complement strand
AATCTGCCCCGCCGTGCCCCGTGAGGGGCGCCTCGCGGCGGGGACCATCCCATTGTCCAATACCCCTGAATTTCATCATTCGGGTGTGAACTGATATTGTTCATGCCCGTTTCTCCAGAGCATTTTTTTATGGCCACCCTGGAGGCAACCTCTCATATGTTCCTGGGGGCTTGGGATTCCACCTCCGCCCCTGCACGCTCGTGGTATCCCCTGTATTCCGATGGCAACGTATTCCCTGTTACCGACTTCGTCCAATCATAATGCGCCCCGTCCCTCTCGGGGGACAACCTGGTGCAAGAGGGGGGTATGGTTTTATTGGTGGCTCATAATGAGGAATAACTAAAAAAATCCTTGCCGGACACCCGCCGCGGAAAAAATAAAGACTTATCTTGAAGGCAGGTCAACTACTGCTTTAAGGTGGTTTCTTGCAGGTATCCATGAAACTTGAGATGAAGGACTCCCCGGGCCAGCTGGTTGCTGCCCTCAAGCCCATATCGGATGTCGGGGGAAATATCATCGCTGTTATTCACCAGCGCGAGCCCGAACTGGATCATGACACGTTAAATGTGCAGATCGTTCTTGAACTCCCCGAGGGAAGGCTCGATAAGCTGATAACCCTCCTCAAGGAGCAGGGGGTCCATATCCAGCGTATCGGCAAAAAACGGCTCCTGTTCAAGCGCACAGTCATCCTGATCGGCCACCTGATGCACACCGACTTGTCCGATACCGTAGACCAGATCGATTCAACGGGTTTTGCTGAAGTGAGTGATCTTTCCATGAGTATGCCTGCAGTGAACGAACGATCCTCTTCAAGAATCACCATCAAGGCCGTAAGTAAGAAAGACATGGCAGCAGCTATTGCGATCCTGCGCACGGTTGCCCGGCAGAAATCCCTCCTGCTCCTCGAACCGCTGGAGGATGTTGCATGAAGATTGCCCTTATCGGCTTTGGCTCTGTTGGCCGGGGCGTTGCGGAGATGGTAGCAAAGAAAGATCTCGGGATCACCATCACTGCCGTTGCGGATTCAAAGAGCGGGTGCATGGATGCCGACGGGATTGATATCCATGCTCTCCTTGTCCGAAAGAAAAAGACCGGCCGCTGCGGTGACGAGGGAATCACGGGTGCCGACCTGATTAAAAAAGCGGAGTATGATGCGCTGGTCGAGGTGTCCCCGACCAATGCCCTGACGGGAGAACCCTCCCTTGGGTATATCAGGACAGCCCTGAACCGGAAGAAGCATGTTGTCACGTCCAACAAAGGCCCGATATCCCTTGCCGGCAAGGAACTGCGTGCGCTTGCACAAAAGAAAGGGGTAGCCCTCCGGTACGAGGCAACCGTAGCCGGCGCAATTCCGATCATGCACCTGCTGGAGCATGGCCTTGCGGGTAATGAGATCCTGGCAGTTTATGGTATCCTCAACGGCACCTGCAATTATATCCTCACCCGGATGGCAGACGAGGGGCTCACGTACGATCAGGCCCTTCTCGAAGCCCGCGAACTGGGGTACGCTGAAGCCGACCCCACCTACGATGTGCAGGGGATCGATGCGGCCATCAAACTGGTCATCCTCGCAAACACCATCTGGGGGAACGGGGCGACCCTTGAAGATGTCGAGCGGACAGGCATCGATCTTCTGACTGCGGATGCCCTGCGGCTGGCTGAAGAGGACGGGTGTACCATCCGCCTGATAGCTGAAGCCATCCCGCGAAAACGTGTTCTCCGGGTCTCGCCCCGGATCATCCCGAAGAATCACCCGCTGGTGGTTGAAGGAACCCTCAATGCCCTCACGCTCGAAACGGACATGGCAAAGGAGATCACGCTGATCGGGCGGGGAGCCGGTTCGGTTGAGACCGCGAGCGCCATCATCGGCGACCTGCTGTATATCCGGAACCACTATGACAGGCGTGCTTGAGCACCGTCGCGACTACCTGCGCCTGATGCGGCAGTTCACGCTCGACAACGGGCACTTTACCGTCACGGACATCCAGAGATCGGCCGGTATCCCCCGGAGCACGGCCCAGGACTGGATAAACCGGCTCCTCCGCGAAGGCTGCGTGCTTGTCCGGGAAGAGAAACGGGGCCGGAGTGCAGCACGCTTTGCGGCAATCAGCGCGATGCCGTCGAGCACCTGCAAGCGGATCTTCACGACCGTTGATGGCGATCTGGTGAAGATCTACCATGACTGCATGAGCGGGGCATGCGCTGCCTTCTGCGGGCACCACCACGCCCTCGCTGGAGGGGCGCTCAATACGGTTCGGCGCGACGGCACACTGCTTGAGGAGACTGCCCGTATCGGGATGCAGGAGATCCTGGTGGGACTTTCGCCCCTCCCGGCAGTCGGGGTGACCGGTATCTCGCGGGATGGGGATGCCATTGTCCAGCACATCCATTCCATTGGCGGGCCGGCATACTCGCTCTCGGACATGATGGCACGGGCAGACGGGGTGCTCCGGGTCGAGCCCCGGCATGATGGACACCTTGTCAAGGGCAAGGTCTGGACCCGGGCGCTGACCCAGGTGACGATCGGGATTGATGATACCGATACAAAAGAGGGCGGGGCAACGTTTGCCCTTGCCCTTGCGCTCCTCAACCACCTGGAACGTATCAAGGGGATCCTTCCCATCAGCCACCATATCGCCATGCTCAACCCGGCCGTGTTCAACAAGACGGCCGGGAACTCGGCGAGTTTCATCGAAGTTGCGGTGATGCCGGACCAGTTTGATACCCTTGTTGACCGGACCCGGCGGTTTGTTGCGGACGAAGCGCTCTCAAAGGAGTGGGGAATTGCTATCCGGCAGGGTTTCATCATTCCTGCCGGGTTGCGGGAGTACGGGAAGATGGTGCGGGAACAGGTGATCACCCGGACGGTTGCCGAGGCAACAGCGGAGCGGTTTTCGATCTCGCTTTATGGCGGCAATGGCGTTATCGGGGCTTTGGGCGCAGTCGCGCTCGCGGGGCTGCCGCACGAGATCCTGCTGGACCCGGCGCAGAACGGGTTTTGATTTTGGCTCCTTCTCCTGATTGGGGGCGTAAGGGAAAAAGGATTTTCACCTGCGCCCAATAACCGCTATCCCGTTATCAGGATGATTCTGCAGTGCTGTTTTCGAGATACCGGGTTGGAACCCTAAATTCGATGGTGTAGGAATCCAGGGTCTGCGCATTGATGATGAAGAAGTAATTCCTCTCGCCTTCAAAAAACCGCTCTTTCCAGGGGCGTGGGTCGGGGATTTTTATTGTAGTATCAAATCCTTCAGATTCGGCCGTTTTACCTGACCAGAGATCCTTATCGATCCCCCCCGGGGGAGTGATCGTCCTCACGATCCTGTTGGGATCATCCCCGTCCATCACCTGGACAGTAAACTGCGGGATGGTGACCGAGTAGGATCCCTGGATAACGGTCTGCGAACTCCCGCTTCCTTTGATGCCACTGAGTTTTGGCCCGGTCACGGTACTGGTGCTCAAGGTCTGGTCTTTTCCTGCCAGTGATCCTGAAGGCTCAACGGTATACCAGAGTTCCCAGTAGGGATAGGGCATGTAGATGGTCTGCGAGGTACCGCTGTACCTTCCGGTAATTGTCCCGAGTGTTGTCAGCCGCGTATCGAGAGGTGTGTTGTCAAACCTTGTACCGCCGGGCAGGGACTGGTTGAACGACACTCCATACTGCGAGGGGTCAACAAACTCAATGGAACTCATGCCCGGGTCCCAGGTTGGCCGGGGTGTGGGTGTCGGAACGGAGGTTACAGGTATGACAGCAGTGGTTTCTTGCGGAATAACGTATGTATATTTCGGCTCCGGGACATCAGGAACCGGCGTCTCAACCGGCGCAGGTGTCGGGAGGCCGATGTCGATGGACTCCCCGGTTGCCATGGGTTTGATGACCAGTGCAACAACAAGGATGATACCCAGCGCCAGTACCCCATATAAAACATCCTGCTTATCCATATCCGGTGTCCTGCTATCCTGTTCGTTACATAAATACACGGCTGATGGACATATAATCAATTGTTTTTTACCAAAGAATACCTGAATTTGGGATACCCGAGGACATACGAATCTGGGCGATTTTCGTAAGGTAATGGCAATATCGCTCTCGAATTTTGTCGCAAAATACACAAATGGTGAAAACCAGGATCTGGATCCAAACGAAATTATAAATACAATAAGCGCTTTTTAACACACATGGGCTCTGGAGTCTTCCAGTGTCCACTCTAAAAAGAGGTGAAACCATGAAATCTTTACACCATGATGAAGACGGGTTCACCGGTCTTGAGGCAGCGATTGTGCTCATCGCATTCGTTGTCGTTGCGGCCGTGTTCTCGTATGTCGTATTAGGCGCCGGGTTCTTCACAACCCAGAAGGCGCAGGAGTCAGTACACACTGCTGTAGGCCAGGCAACCTCCGCAGTTGAACTATCCGGACCCGTGATGGTTGAAGGCGGAGCCGGCGATACGGTAACCAATGCCTCATTCTACCTCCAGCTAGGTGCTGGTGGGAACCCGGTTGATGTAACCAAGATTGGTTACACGGTCAGCACCCCCAAGAAGGTCTACACCGTCCAGGGAACGGACAGTCAGGTTACTATTGAATGGCTGAAGACCATTGCATCCGGAGATCTCCTGGAAAACCGTGAAATGGTCCTTGTCACGCTGAACATCGACGCCATGGGATTCACCTCAGCCGACATGACGGTGAATGACAAGATGACCATTGAAGTGAAACCCCCGGTTGGATCATCGCTTCCCATCTCCAGAACTATTCCCGCGGCATTGAACCAGGGACTCTGGTATGAGGTTTACTAAGGAGAGTGAAAACCATGAAAAACATCTACTCAGAAGATGCATTCACCGGTCTTGAAGCAGCGATTGTGCTCATCGCATTCGTTGTCGTTGCGGCCGTGTTCTCGTATGTCGTACTCGGCGCAGGGTTCTTCACAACCCAGACTGCCCAGGCAACCGTACACACGGGTGTTGCACAGGCAAGCTCGAGTCTCGAGGTTGTCGGGAACGTCATGGGTATCTCAAATGCCGGTACCAAGCTCTCGTATGTCAATATGAGTGTTGCCCTGACAGCTGGAGGAACCGCCATGGATCTCAACCAGATGGTCATCTCCTACAATGACAACAATGGCGGCAGGAATCCCAGTATCAATGCATCACCAAATCTTGCGTGCTCTGCGTTATCCACCCCGCTTACTGGTGATGTAACTGGAGCAACAAGCACACAGTGGTGTGTTGCCCAGAAGATCAATGAAATGGGAACGACAAACAACCTGCTCGAACCAAACGAGATCTGGGTTATTGCAATCCAGACCCCTTCTACCGCAACGGTGAATACAAAGGTTTCTTTCAACCTGCAGCCGGCGGTAGGCGCGGTTCTTCCCATTACCCGCACTCTGCCCGGAGCCTTGACCAAGGTTCAGGCAATCTATTAATCTCCTTTTTTTCAAAATGGTCTTTCTCTCCAGAGTGAAGTGAGTTACTTTCGTCCGCGAACAGATCGTAAACCTTATCCGGAAAACTTCCGCAAGCGCAACAAAACCTAAAAGTATTGAAATTTCAGCCTCTACTCTGATACGAACGTTTATTAATCAAAAATGTAATATAACCATCTGATACTCTATGGCGGTTAACCAGTCGCAGGTCGATCACATCATCACTGCCGCATCAGAAGATGATCCGGAAGTGAAGCTCCAGAACCTGGAGCGTGAGGTCGACCTCATCAAGACATCCATAAAGAGGCTCCTCATGGACATACGGGAGCGGATGAATGAACTGGAAAACCCGTTTACCCTTGCAGCAACCGGTACACCGGCTGCTGCGGCAACCCCGGCTCAGACCTATGACGATATCGGGGCTGATGTAGGCGAAGCCAAAAAATCCGCACTCGAAGCGCGGGAAGCTGCCCTTGATGCCCGGGAATCCCAGATGGATGCGACCAGGGCAAAGATGGAGACGGAGGGGAAGAAGGATACTAGTGAGAAGAAACCAGAACCCGCATCCACCCAGCAGGAAGAGAAACGGGTTCTCGATGAGCAGATGCTCACCATGCTCAAAGCCCAGATGGTGGTTCCCCAGAAAACTGCCCCTGTCTCACAACCCCAGGCTCAGGCAAATGAAAAACTCCGGCTCCAGAAAGTCTATAAACTTTTCAAATGGACCAACCAGTCTGTGCGGAAATTTGGCCATGACCGGCTTGAGATCATGCTCGACTCCTACCAGGCAATGGGCTACATCACCAAAGAATCCACCGATGAGATCCGGGAGATCTCGCGGCTCATGCCAGCCAATCTTGGTGAAGAGCATGAAGTCGGTCCCGACGAATTCGTTGCCGAGCTCTATGCCCTCAACCGGATCCTGTCTCCCAATGATACTTCGCTTGACCGTGACATGATCGAGGTCATGATGGAGCAGCGCCAGTCTGAACCCGGCATCGCCGGGAAAAACCCTGAGGAGAGCATCGATCTTTCATCTCTGTCGCGAAACGAGAGGAAATCTCCTCAACGGAACAATGAGAAGGACGAAGAGTGGATGAACCTGCCCGACAGGATATGATCGATGTCTGCCGAGACATTCACTACCGCGATGTTTTTGATAACCGCGATCATAGCAGCGGGTGTGCTTGTCAATGCGGTTTTTCCGATCGTTTACACTATGGCAGGAACATTCTCTTCTGCTTCGCACGAATCGGATGAACGCATCCGCACCGATTTCCGGATCATCACCACATTCGCGGTTGCCGGAAGTCCCGGCTATGCCACAATATGGATGAAAAACGTGGGGAGTGCCAGGATCTCCTTACCGCAGATCGAACGCTCCGATGTATTCTGCGGGGCGGTCGGGGATTTCGATCGCTTGACAAACATTCCCAGCGGCAATCCTGGAGACGGACAGTGGATCGCCGTCTTTGATTCACAGTATGACCTGAACAATAACGGATACTGGGATCCAGGCGAAACGGTCAAAATCGTTGCTGTAACCCAGACAATCCCCAGTTCCGGAAATATGGTCTATTACCAGTTTGCCCTCCCCAACGGGATCTGGCGTTCAACTGAGTTCATGGTACGGTGATAACTCATGGCAGTTGCTGAGATTATCGGAGCTGCGATTGGAGTTCTTATGCTGGTGGTGGTAGCATACCTGCTCGTCGGGGGAACCCTGACTGCGGCAGAAACGGTGGCAAATGCCCAAAAAGACCTCACCCTCCTTAACGAAGCACGGCTGAGGACGGACTGGCGCATAAATGCAGACGAGACTGCCATTGAGGGGAACGGTCTCAATTTTAGCGTAACCAACACCGGCAATGAGATTATCACGGACTTCCGGCACATCGATGTTTTCACGTATGACAACAGTAACTCAGATTACGAGCATTATACGTTCGATAACGACCGGACCGGGTCTGCCGGCAAATGGGCAGTGATCCGCATCAATGACAATTATAACCCCCCAAACCAACTCTATCCCGGGGAAAAAGCATGGATTATGGCAACCTTTTCCAGCAATGATCCGGTCTGGGTCATGATTACAACCAATAATGGCATATATTCCCAGCTTGCAGCTCCGGTAACCGGGTGGAGGTAGGAAAATTTGGCAAACATTTCCGATCTGATGGGTGGCGAGGACCGGCAGATCATCTCGACTGGCAACAGCGAGCTTGACAAGAAGATCGCAGATGGCCTCCCCCTTGAATCCCTGACCCTGATCGAAGGGGAGAACGATACCGGCAAAAGCGTGCTCACCCAGCAGATCATGTGGGGGGCGATGAAGCAGGGGCTCTCGGTAGACCTTTTCACTACCGAGAGTACCAGCAAGAGTTTCATCAAACAGATGGAGTCGATGAGCCTTGACATCTCCGAATATTTTGCCTGGGGCTATATCAAGGTCTTCCCGCTGCACGTTGTCGGGTTTGAGTGGAAGAAAGAGGAGATGGCGGGTCTTCTCTCCCAGCTTATCGCTCATATCCAGAAAAGCAAATCCCAGGTCATTGTCATCGATTCCTTGACGCTTTTCACGGAGTATGCTGAGACCGATTCTATCCTGACATTCTTCACCAACTGCAAATCCCTTGTCGATCATGGAAAGACCATTCTTGTGACCCTTCATACGTACGCGTTCGAGGAAGACACGCTTGTCCGGATACGATCAATTTCTGATGCACACCTGAACATGAAAAAAGCCCTTGTCGGGGATAAATATGTGATGGTGATGGAAGTAAACAAGGTCCGGGGAGCACGGAAGACTACCGGAAACCTGGTCAGTTTCGAAGTCCACCCGGGCTATGGTATGAAAGTCATCCCCATGAGTTTTGCGAGGGTCTGATATGGGCTCTCCCTCGATGGCGGTCAACCTGCCGTTCAAACCTGAAGTACTGGATACCACCATCGACTTTTATTCCGACATCGAATCGAGCGCCCTCTACAAGATGCTCCCGGCCAATGCCAAGGAGTACGTCAAGGCAAGTCCCCACCTTCTCGAATACCTCCA
>DUHF01000306.1 GCA_013331015.1 Methanoregula sp. | reverse complement strand
GTTCATGCCTGTTTCTACAGAGCAAAAACTAAAAAAAAAGTCACCGGGTATCTGCAAGCACGATCTCGATGGATGACACGTTGGTCTTGCCGGCATCCGTGTCAATCACCTCAGTGGAGATCTCGATCTCTTTTTTTACTACCCCATCGAGGAACCGGTTCAGGGCGATCTCCGCGGTATCTACCGCACGGGAAATTGCTTTGCCCCGGGCCTTGATTGCTACTTCTTTTGCACCATTGTTGAACTGCGTCACAACGGCAAGGACATAGTTCATGACCGGTTTATTCCCTACAAATACCGTGTTCTCTTTTGGCTGCTGCATGATCGGATCCACCCGGGTCAGAGATACTTCTTCTTGACAATGAGTTCAGCGTTCATTACACTGGCACCGGCCGCACCGCGGATGGTGTTGTGGCCCATGGCCACGAACCGGACACCTTCGCGGAGACGGCCAACCGAGACGGTCATCCCGTTCCCGCGCATCCGGTCAAGCCGGGGCTGCGGGCGATCGCGTTCCTCGTCAAAGAAGTGGATGGATTCCTTTGGCTGGGTCGGGAGTCCTTTGATGGGGGGTTGATAATCCCGGAAAGCTTTTTTGAGGGTATCAACGGGTTCTTTGATGTCCACCCAGACGGCCATGGTGTGACCGTCAATCACCGGCACACGGTGGCAGCTGGCACTGACCTTAAAGGGAGCATTTTGCACCTTCTTTCCCTTGAGGGTCCCCATGATCTTGAGCGCCTCGGTCTCCATCTTCTCCTCTTCATTCCCGATGAACGGGACCACGTTGTCGAAGATGGACATGCCGGCAATTCCTTCAAACCCTGCGCCGGATATCGCCTGCATCGTCGCGACCCTGACATCAGTGAATTTGAACTGGCGCAGGGGCGCAAGACCACAGACCATCATGATGGTCGAGCAGTTCGGGTTGGTCACAATGAACCCGTCCCGGCCGGCGTCCTTCTGGACATCGATGAGCCCAAGATGTTCCGGGTTCACTTCCGGCACTACCAGCGGGATATCCGGCAGCATCCGGTGGGAACTGGCATTGCTGCAGACCGCTATACCGGCATCGGCAAATTCCTTTTCGACACTGGTGGCGATCTCTGCCGGCAGGGCAGAGAAGACCAGGTCAACATCCTTCATTCCCTTTGGGGAGGTAGGCACGACTTTTATCTTCCCGATCTTTTCCGGGAATGGCGACTCAAGACGCCATTTTACCACTTTTTCATATGGCTTTCCCGCACTGCGTTCGGAAGCGGCGAGGGTCGATAGATTGAACCAGGGATGATTTGCTAACTGTTCAATGAATCGCTGACCAACCGCGCCCGTTGCTCCGAGCACTCCAACATTTATCATGGTGTCAGGTCCTGTAACATCTGGTATGTGATTCCCCGTTTGTCTATGTGTACTGGCGGGTTATAAAATCCCGTTTTACCTGTGATGATAAAAACATTGTTTTTTAAAATTATAAAAATCTCCAAAATAGGGTCTGGATATCCCGATCAGGAACAGGAGAGCCCGGACCGGAAAATATCACAAAAACAAAAAAAATAATTTTAAAACCAAAATTACCGGAGAACCCGGCCTTATTCCATGTGAATTGCTTCAGCCGGGCAGACATCCACGCAGGTCTGGCAGTCAACGCACATGTCCTTGTCAACTTTTGCCTTGTCGTTCTCCATCGAGATGGCAGATGCCGGGCATTCACTCACACAGGTTTCGCATCCGGTACACTTCTTTTCATCAACAACGGCAACCATGGTATTCACTCCATCTGGATTGCTTGGGCCGGGCAGACATCCACACAGGTCTGGCAGTCAACGCACATGTCCTTGTCAACCTTTGCCTTATCGTTCTCCATAGCAATGGATGATGCAGGGCATTCGCTGACGCAGGTCTCGCACCCGGTGCACTTCTCGGTGTCAATAATTGCTACCATCTCGTTACTCCAGTAAATATATTGGCAATACTGGGAAAAAAAGGATCGCTTTTTACCCGTGGGAAAAAGGACAGGCTGGATCATCATCCGGTGCCACCGGATTTCCCGGCAGATCGGATGACTACCCATGAGGGGAGGGGCGGGTACTCCCAGGAAGTCCCTGACGCTCGTCCGGGTTTCACCGCCGCCACACCCGGGCATTCCCTGGTTGCGATAACAACGGATGACCCGTCTCCTGCCGGGAGAGGAGCGTAATGCGACCCCCGGCGATATACGTCGGGAGTTCGGGCGGCAATAATGGATATATAACGGGGATTTCTCCGGATGGGGGGAAAAAACGGGGATCGTAGTATACGATCACGGGGAGTTGTATTGGTTATTTGAGGCCGAGCACATCGTTCATACCATAGATGCCGGGCTTCTTTCCCACGACCCAGCGGGCCGCCTGCACAGCACCGCTGGCAAAGACCGAGCGGTCGTACGCCCGGTGGGAGAGTTCGATGGTCTCGAAGTTCTTCGAGTACATGACCTTGTGGTCGCCCACGATATCGCCGCCCCGGATTACGTGGACGCCGATCTCGTTCTCCCGCTTCTTCATCCCTTCGCGCCCGTACAGCTTCTCGCGGGAACCGGCCTCCCCTTCAATGATCTCGATGAGGGTCTTGGCCGTGCCGCTCGGGGCATCCAGCTTGTTGCGGTGGTGCGCCTCGATGACCTCGATATCGTAATCTTTCAAAAGCCGGGCCGATTCCCGCACCAGCTGCTGGAAGATCGCCACACCGATCGAGAAATTGGTGGTGATGACGGACGGGACATGGTTCAGGATTGCCTTCTCCATCTCTGCACGCTGGTCCGGGGAGATTCCGGTTGTGCCGACAATGAGGGCACAGTTGTTTTGGGCTGCCACCCGGACATTTTCCACAACCGCACTGGCAACCGTAAAGTCGATGACAACATCTGCCCCGGTCCTCTTTAAAAGGGCATCGGCATCTTTCGCTTCAACGATCTCAGCACCAAAAAAGGTGCTGGGTTTGAGGTTGATGCCTCCGACCAGTTCCATGTCCGGCGCTTCGTGCACCATCCGGCCAAGCGTCTGCCCCATCCGGCCGGAGGCTCCACAAATAACAACCTTGATCATATACAGGTCACCGGGTCCGTCGAGCTATGGCTTTTTTGGGCGCTGCTTTTTTTTCGGCTGCTGCCGTCTTTGGGGCGGCCTNNTTCTTTGCCGCAGCCTTCTTTGTGGCACCTTTTGGGATCGTTGCAAGTACTTTTTTGAGTTCTTCGGTCTTCTTTGCATCGAGATCTGATAGCGGGAGCCTGACCGGCCCGCCGGCCATTCCCATCAGTTCAACGGCCTTCTTGACCGGGATCGGGTTCGTGTCGATGAACATCGAACGGAAGAGGGGTGAGAGGGCGAAGTTGAGCACGAGGGCTTTCTGGTAATCCCCAAGGAGAAGGGCATCATACATCTCAACCATCCGCTTCGGGTCGATGTTTGCTGCAACCGAGATGACACCCGCACCGCCAAGGGCCATGATGGGCAGCGTGATGTTGTCGTCACCGGAGATAACGATGAAATCGTCATCCTGTGTCTCCTCAATAATCCGGGAGATCTGGCCGATATTCCCGCTTGCTTCCTTGACCCCCCAGATATTCGGGTGCTTTGCAAGTTCTGCAATCAGGTCCGGCTCGAGGTTCTGGCCGGTCCGGCTCGGGACATTGTAGACGATGACCGGAATATCGAGGTCCGCGAGTTTGTGGTAGTGCTTGATGAGCCCCGCACGGTTGGGCTTGTTGTAGTACGGACTGATGGCAAGCACCCCGTCCGCACCGATGTCCCTTGCCGCCTTGGTCAGGCGGATAGCCTCAGCCGTATTGTTGGACCCGGTACCGGCAAGCACCGGTATCTGACCGTTGACCTTATCGACAGTGACCTTGATTACCTTCTCATGTTCCTCGAACGTGAGCGTGGCTGATTCGCCAGTCGAACCGCAGGGCACGATCCCATGGATGCCACAGGAAAGAAGAAACCCGATGTTTTTCTCTAAGCCCGGAAGATCCAGGCTCATGGCAGGGTTTCTTTTAAAAGGGGTTATGATTGCCGGAAGGACACCTTCAAACATGAATTAGGTTATGCGTGTCTTTTGGTATTTACTTTTCTCGTTATGTAACCGGCGACCCGGTTCCGGACGCGCTTGCTTCCGATAACTGCGGACTTGAAGAGCTGCTGCTTGTTCTCATCAAAGTCGCTTGAGAAGTTCTCGCGCTGCTTGGCTAACAGTTCAGTACCGAGTGATTTGATATAGGACGGTTTGATTCCCATTGATGGTTCCTCTAAAGTTCACTATTTAAAATGCGGCCTGAGCAGATAATAATATTGTT
>DUHF01000096.1:5898-6470 GCA_013331015.1 Methanoregula sp. | reverse complement strand
TCACGCAGGAAGATCTTGCAAATGCAATCGGCGTTACCCGGCAGACCATCCTTGCCATCGAGAAAGGCAAGTACGTCCCCTCGCTCGACCTCGCATTCCGGATTGCGCGCCGGTTCAATGTCCCCATTGAAGAGGTCTTCCAGTACGACGAAGAGCCGCGCACGATCGCTATCGACTGACCCCCTCCGGCCGGTCCGCTGCTGCGCTCCCAAAACCGGAACACAGAATATCCCCGTTTCTTTTGTCTTTTCTACCTGACAGATCAAAATGTTTATATTACTAAATGTAAAAGATTCTTTACAAAATGTTTAGAAACAGTTCCACACAGGGGAGCTGGATTTTGGAGTGATAGAAACCATGAAAACCCCAGGACAGTATTATGCAGCCGTTGCACTTTTCTGTGCCGTCTGTCTTGTCATCGGCTTTGCCGGTGCAACAGACCAGGGCGGAAAAGAGAAGATCCCATGCCCGAAGAACTGGACCAAAAAGACCGGTGATACGATCGGCCAGCCGTTCTCTGCCGGACAGATGATCGCCCGCCTTGAAGAGAAAGGCATCGATGTCACCGAAGT
>DUHF01000096.1:5753-5888 GCA_013331015.1 Methanoregula sp. | reverse complement strand
TAACGGCGACACCGACGCGGTGAAACAATGGTTTGCAACGCAGGGAAGACCGGACAGAGGTTCCATGAACGGGACCCCGGACTTTGCAACGCTCATCGCCCGACTCGAACAGAAAGGCATCGATGTCACCGAAGT
>DUHF01000096.1:0-5744 GCA_013331015.1 Methanoregula sp. | reverse complement strand
AACGGCGACACCGACGCGGTGAAAGAATGGTTTGCAACGCAGGGAAGACCGGACAGAGGTTCCATGAACGGGACCCCGGACTTTACAGCACTCATCGCCCGCCTCGAAGAGAAAGGCATCGATGTCACTGAAGTGAAAGCCGCTCTTGCTAACGGCGACACAGACGCGGTGAAAGAATGGTTTGCAACGCAGGGAAGACCGGACAGAGGTGCCATGAACGGAACACCGGACTTTACAGCACTCATCACCCGCCTTGAAGAGAAAGGCATCGATGTCACCGAAGTGAAAGCCGCTCTTGCTAACGGCGACACTGACGCAGTGAAAGAATGGCTTGATGCCCAAAGAAGCGAGGGGCGACCCGGCACAGGCTGCCCGTCGTTCCGTGAAGGAAAACAGGGGCACCGGGCCAAAGAGACCGGCCAGTGAAAGCGTCTCCTGCCGGAAAACCATTTTTTTTGGCCGGCTGGTTCCGGGATACATTCCCTGAGCAGGATACCTGGTAATGCGAAGATCCCAACAAAAATTTTTAAAAGAGCATCCATTCATGAAGACCACACAACCAAAGGCAGAATACCCTAGGGGGAAGACTACGCCATCACGATCGGCCGGCCGTAGTTCACCCGGGTGGGCACAGGGAATTCTCTGTGTCCTCCTGCTGGCAGCAGTCCTGACCGGAACCGCGGCAGCGTACACGACACAAGAATCCATCGAAGCCGCATCGAAAGTGTATGTTTCGGACGTAACGTACTCACCCGGCTCGTTTTACCCGGGCGATGAGGGAACGGTCACGGTAAAAGTGACCAACGGGAACACGGCAGAGGGAGTGGTGGTCAACCACGCCACGCTCTATGATCTGGACAGCAGTTTCACGGTCACCAGCAAGCCGTTCTCATCCTCGACCACCATCGGCCCGGGGCAGACCCAGACGTTTGTCTTCTCGATCACTGCCGACACCATGGGCGAAGGCACATTCTACCCGATCTTCTCGCTTAGTTTCCGCGATGCCAACAGCCTGTGGTACCGTTCAAGCGTCCAGATCGAGGACGCGCTCCTTGAACTCACGGTCAACGAACGGCCCGACACCTTCACGAAAGGCGGCAAGGGCACGGTGAAGATCCTTGTCTGGAACCCACGCGAGACGGCCGTCCGGAGCGTTACCATCGTCCCCTCGGGGGAGGGCATCACCACAACCCCGATCAAGGCATATGTGGGCGATCTCGCGCCGGGTGCATCAAAGGAAGTTACCTTCGAGGTTACCCCGTCGCAGGAGACAACCCTTGCCTTCACCGCAGAATATCTCAACGGGGTAAATGAGCATGAAGTTCTCGTGAGCATGCCCGTGACATTCGGTCACGACAAGACCGGGGCAGAGATTGTGGTCAATAATATCGAAAGTTCCGGTTCCGGCACGACCATGACCCTGAAAGGCGATGTAACCAATAACGGCCTGACCGATGCCAGATCCGTTTTAGTGACCGTAGAGAGCCCTGCCACGCCGATCAACCCGAACCCGGTATACGCGATCGGCAACCTTGAGCCCGACGACTTCTCCAGCTTCGAAGTCACCTATACCATGACAGGAACCGGAAAAGTCCCGGTCGTTGTCGAGTATAAGGATGCAGACGGGAATGTCTTTACGGAGAAATTTAGTATCTCTACGAGCAGTAATACCGCAGCATCCGGTTCCGTTTCCGCGCAAAACGGTGCGGTAGTGAATGGCGGACCCGGGGGGTCCCGGGGAATGATGGGTCTGGGATCCGGCATCAACCAGCTCCCGGTAACACAGATTGCAATCATCCTTGTTGCCATCATTGCACTCCTTGTCGCATGGAGAAAAGGGCTCTTAAAACCCTTAACGGACAGGTTCCGGAAGAAGCCAGAAATTGACGATGACCTTGAGGAGCAGTAAACCCATAATTCCAGGCGGGTTTTCTCTATGACAGCAGTACCGGTCATCGAACTGGCCGATGTGACCAAGATCTATCCGCTCGCCTCCGGCGACGTGGTCGCACTCGACCACATCTCGATTCGGATCGAGCGGGGGGAGTTTGTCGCGATCATGGGGCCCTCGGGCTCCGGCAAGTCGACCCTCCTCAACCAGATCGGGGGGCTGGACGTCCCGAGCTCCGGGATCCTGCGCATCACCGGCAAGAACATAAGGAAAATGTCCGATGAAAAACTCACGGATCTCCGGCTCAATGCCATCGGCTATATCTTCCAGAAGTTCAACTTAATCCCGCTCCTCTCGGCATACGAGAACGTGGAATACCCGTACATCCTCAAGCACCGGTGCAACGATACCACCGGCCGGGTCAGCAGGCTGCTCAGCGAGGTCGGCATCAATAAACGCCTCGCGGAGCACAAGCCCGCAGAACTCTCCGGTGGGCAGCAGCAGCGGGTTGCCGTAGCGCGGGCGCTCATCAACGACCCCGACATCCTGCTCTGCGACGAGCCAACCGGCAATCTCGACACGAAAACCGGTGCCCAGATCATGGAGATGCTCACCGACCTGCACAAACAGGGCAGGACGATCATCATCGTCACCCATGATCCATTAATCGGGGCACAGGCAGAACGGATCATACGGATCAAGGACGGGAAGGTGGACGAAGCATGAAGAAAGATATCATCCTCCAGCTCTCGCTCCGGAGTATACGGCTTAATTTCCTCCGTTCGCTGCTCGCAGCTATCGGCATTGTCATCGGTGTCGTGGCCATATCCTCGATGGGGATGATGGGCGCGAACATGACCATGTCGGTTACCGAAGAACTCTCCGCAATGGCCAACGTGCTGGTCGTGAAAGCGAGCGGGGGCGGGGGCGGTGGTGGGGGTTTTATGGGTGGAGGCGGTGGCAGCAGCTCCAGCAGTGACGATTATATCGACAAGGACCAGTTTGAAGATATCGAGCGGGTTGCCGGGAAGTACGGGAATGTCTACCCGCTCTATTCGGAGTCCGATACGGTCAAGATCGGTGATGACGAACGCAGGTCAACCATTTATGGAATGCGGGAAAAGGACATGGCAACGATCCTGGATGTGGAAACCGGAGCACTTCCCCAGACCTCTGGTTCGATTATAGTCGGCCCGACCTTTGCAGAGAATAATGACCTCGTGATCGGGAGCCGCATCACCATCGGTGATGAAGACGACGAAGAGGCGATCATCCAGAAGGTCCGGGTTGTCGGCATCCTTGAAGAGAAAGGCATGTCCATGGACCTCAACAGCGACAATGCCATCATCATGACCGAGAAGGCCTTCACCGGCCTCTATGGGGGTGAAGGCGAGTATACCCAGGTCAACGTCATTCTCAATGACATCGATGATGCAGACACGGCAACCGAAGCCATCGAGAACCAGCTGAACCGCAAGAAAGAAAAGGTGGCCGTGCAGGACAGCAGCCGGATGATGGACAGCATCACTTCAACCGTGAGTACACTCACAACCTTCGTCATGGCCATTGCCGGTATCTCGCTCCTGGTTGCCGCAACCTCCATCTTCAACGTGATGATGATGTCGGTGACCGAACGGGTACGGGAGATCGGCATCCTTCGCAGCATCGGCACCCAGAAAGGCGAGGTGCTCCGGATGTTCATCTACGAAGCGGTGATTCTCGGCCTTGTCGGCGCAGTCATTGGGGCCATTATGAGCCTCATCTTAGGCTGGCTCGTCGTGCTTGCCATGGTTGGCACAACGGAGTATTTCTTCACCTACTCAAGCCTGATCTATGTCCCGGTATCGATGGCTATCGGGATTGCCATCTGCATCTTCTCGGGCGTCTACCCGGCATGGCGGGCGGCCAACCTCGACCCTATCGAGGCGCTCAGGGCGGACTAGACAAAACCCCTCCTATTTTACCAATTTATTAATACCCGGAATCAATGAACTATTATGCTCACCAAGAAGGAGTTCGCGGATGGCATCTATAATGTGTTAACGCCATTCGACCTCTACGAGAAGATGTCAAAGATCATCACGCCCGAGAAACACCCGGGTATTTTCATCAATTACGGCAACGGGCATTTTGTTATCGCGCATGAGAAGTTCAGCGATGGTCTGTCGATCTCAACAGACGGTCTTGGGGTCTGGGTTATCACCGTGCTCGAAGCCACTCCGGACAACTCGTACCAGTACTCGGACCGGGTGCACCGGACCGAGAACACCGAGACGGTCAGCCGGGCGATTGCGGCGCTGGTCATCAACTGGGGCGAGAGCGCAAATACGCTCTAAGGCTCTTTAGAAAAGTTTACAGAAATCTTCTATTGTATTACGAGGGGGCCACGGGCGCTCGGGGTCTCATCGACACTCGCCTTTGTGGAGCATGAACGAAGTAGAGGATTTTATGAGTGAAAATTATGAAAATTTGGGGTCAAGGGGGATCGCTCCCGCATGCTGCCTCCCCCGCTCCTGGGAGAGAGGAGGTCACCTTCGCAAAGTCTGCCTGAGTGCGCACCATGATGATTTCCTATGAAAACGGACATGATGCCGTGGGCCACAAGCATACAGGATGAAAATATCCGTGGCATTTCCTTATTAAATCAAAAAAATCTGATAGGGGCAAACTGCCCCCAAACCCCCGTTTGTGATGAACGGCCGCCGCCCCGCAGGGCGCCCCGCGGCGGCTTCAATGAGCGGTATTCCTGGTACGGTAATCTGCCCCGCCGTGCCCCGCGAGGGGCGCCTCGCGGCGGGGGACCATCCCTTGGTCCAATACTCCTGATTTTCATCGTTCGGGTGTGAACACATGTTCATGCGTGTTTCTCCAGAGCCCACCATAAAAAATAATCAGAGAAAGATGTCGAGGATAACCTGCCTCTCGCCATTGGCAAACTGACCGGTTACCAGAACATGGTCTTTACCAACAGTCCCCCCACTCAATACCTTTTGTTCCCCGATTATGGGATAATCCCATATCACCGGCTGTTTGTCATTGACAGTAACTTCAAGGGATGTCAGTTCCGCAGCATCCTTCCCTCCATGATAGGTTACCATCAGCGTATCCGCATCGGGTTGCTGCACCGTGGCTGCGACACTATAGGTGTGAGAGACATCCCCCGCCATACCAAATACGAACGCAGAAATAAATGCAGCAAGGAATACGGTGACACCGATAAAAACTATCAGGATCGCAATTAACCAGATCACGACTTTTTTGGTATTCTTTTTAGGATTCTTGCTCCTTCTTCTCTTCTGCTGCCGTTACTGCCTTAACAATAGTCGGGCCGGCGTCCGGATCCACGCGCACTGCCTTTTTTGTATAGATCACGTACGTGCCGGAAAACCGGTCATGCAGTCCCTGCTTTTCCGGCGAGAAATGGATCATGAAAAAGCCGATGAAGAAGATGAGCCCCGCGAAGATCTTTGCTATGAACCGCACCGTTGCGCGGCCAAACGAGATGGTGCTGCCCGAAGTGTCGACAACCTTCATCCCCATGATCATCTTCCCAAACGTGCCGCCGTACTGCGATGAGGTGACCGCGGCCGAGGAGAGCCAGCAGAGCAGGACCAGGAGGATTCCCCCGGCAACGACGCTGCCAAACAGAACCGGCATCTCCGGCGTATTGAATGCAGAAGCCGTGCCGGAGAAGAGGAGCGGGCCGATGAATTGACCTGCAGAGACCACGCCTTCCAGCAGGTAGAAGAAGAGGGTCGAGACGATGATCGCATCCAGGACAAACGCCGCGGTACGGTCAACAAAACCCGCAAAGTGCACGTTGGCTGGAAATTCGTCGGGCATCAGGCACCCC
>DUHF01000051.1 GCA_013331015.1 Methanoregula sp. | reverse complement strand
AAATTCGTCGGGCATCAGGCACCCCGCCTGCCACGAGGCTGGAGCAGAAACGGAGAAACCTGATTGGGGATTTGGCGGGTTGCCGGCAGGATCATTACCGGAAAAACTGGATTGGACAGGATATAATACGATCGAAATTTTCCCTGGGCGCGGGTGGGCCCGGACCATTGTTTTTTGGTTTTGCTCTGTAGAAATCATTCTCAGAGGGTCTTTTTGTGGAATTGTGAGGGTGACCCCCTNNCTCTCCCGAGAGAGGGGGAGGCACCATGCGGGGGCAAGCCCCCCAAACCCCCCGTTTCAATCATCCATCGTCAGTAACCCATTAACGGCATGCTCCACGGGGCGAGGGTCGTCGAGACCCCGAGCGCCCGTGGCTTCATCACAATCCAATATTGCCCATTGCAGGTTTTCCCATGAAAAACAGATTCCCGAAAGAATAAATTATGGGGGCTGATGCCCCCATGCCCCCAATTACGATTCCTGCCGCCGCCCCGAAGGGCGCCCCGCGGCGGCTTCAATTACCGATTTTCCCGAGCCGGAAATTACCCCGCCGTATCATCTGGGAGGCCCTGATTCGGGAGGTGCTCGAAAAAATCCCTCGTGCAGCGTTTTTCATAGTTCGGGTGTGAACGCCCGTTCATGTGTGTTTCTACAGAGCATTTGGTTTTTATCCCTGCCCTCACAGATCCCGTTCTCCTTTGGACCCCTTGAGATCATGACCGTGCAACGGGATCTCCTCCCGCCGGCGAAAAATAAACAAGAATTATAAGGTTTTGCGATGAGCCTATTCACGGAAAATTTTAAAAAAAATTCTAAAAAAAGAACAGCAGAGATCTCATACCAGGATTTGCAGGTTTTTCTCAAAAACAAAAACAAAACGGCAGGGATTTGCCGTGAGATCCTGGTAAAAACCCACAAAAAAATTATCATCTCACCATCCCATTCACATCACACAGGCAATCGGGAGTGCATCAACTGCATCTTGAGTAAATTATCAAAAGCCGGCGATTTTACCGGGGAGAAACACATGACCAGGAAATGGGTGTATGCCTTCAGTGAAGGCGACGGGAAGAACAAGAAGCTGTTGGGCGGCAAGGGCGCAAACCTCTGCGAGATGACGCAGATTGGCCTGCGGGTGCCGCCTGGTTTTGTGATCACGACCGAGGCATGCCTGGCATATCTCGACAATCCCAAACGGGTGCTTCCCGACGGGGTCATCGAGCAGGTGCACACGGAACTTGCACACGTGGAGAAGAAGAGCGGCCGGAAGTTCGGCGGCCGGAAGAGCCCGCTCCTCGTCTCGGTCCGGTCCGGCTCGGCCATGTCGATGCCGGGCATGATGGACACGATCCTCAACCTCGGGCTGAATGCCGAGACCCTGCAGGGGCTCATCGAAGAGACCGGCAATGAACGGTTCTGCTACGATGCGTACCGGCGCTTCATCCAGCTCTTCGGGAAGGTGGCCCTGGGTGTTCCCGAGGGCGATTTTGACGAAGAGTTCAACGCGGTCAAGGTAAAAGCCGGGGCCCGGCACGATGTCGATCTCTCGGCCAAGGATCTTGCCGATATCGCGGAGCGGTTCCTTTCTGTTGTGAAGCGGAGCACGGGAAGACCGTTCCCGTCCGATCCGTTCGACCAGCTGGAGATCGCCATCCGGGCAGTCTTCAAGTCGTGGATGGGCCGGCGTGCCGTGGATTACCGCCGCGAGTTTAAGATCACCCCCGAAATGGCCAACGGGACTGCGGTCAACGTGGTCGAGATGGTCTTTGGCAACATGGGGAACGATTCTGCAACCGGTGTCGGGTTCACCCGCGACCCGGGGACGGGAGAGAACGTCATGTATGGCGAATACCTGGTCAATGCCCAGGGCGAGGACGTGGTCGCCGGCATCCGTACACCCAAGCCGGTAGCTGCCATGGCCGAGGAGATGCCGGACCTCCACCGCCAGCTTGTTGAGCTGCGCAACAAGCTCGAAGCCCATTATAAGGAGGTCCAGGACTTCGAGTTCACCATCGAGAAGGGCACCCTCTACTGCCTCCAGACAAGGAACGGCAAGATGAACGCGTCAGCGCTTGTCAAGACCTCAGTCGAGATGGTGAAAGAAGGGCTCATTGATAAGAAAACCGCCCTCCTGCGCATCCAGCCGGATCTGCTCGAACAGCTCCTCTTCCCCAGGCTGGACCCAAACGTCACAAAAGAGCCCATAACAAAAGGCCTGCCGGCATCGCCGGGCGTTGCCATTGGGATTGCCGTATTCGATGCGGACCGGGCAGAGAAACTTGGCCGGACCGGTGAACGGGTCATCCTTGTCCGGGAAGAGACCAAGCCCGAGGACATCCACGGGTTCTTCGCGTCGCAGGGTATCCTGACGAGCCGGGGCGGCAAGACCTCCCACGCGGCAGTGGTTGCCCGGGGCATGGGCAAACCCTGCGTCTCCGGTGCCGAGGGCATCCACGTGGATGTCAAGACCCGGCAGGCCCGGGCCGGCAACTGGGAATTTGGCGAGGGCACGCTCATCACCATCGACGGCACGACCGGCGCCGTGTATCTTGGCGAGGTCCCGGTGATCGAGGCCGTGTTCTCAAACGAACTTGCCACCCTGCTTGCATGGGCTGACGAGACCGCCCGCCTCATGGTCATGGCCAATGCCGATACTCCCGAGGACGCTGAACGGGCGGTCAGGTACGGCGCCATGGGCATCGGCCTCTGCCGCACCGAGCGGATGTTCAACGGGGTCGAGCGCCTTCCGGTCATGATCGAGATGATCGTTGCCGAGACAAAAGAGGACCGGCAGGGAGCCCTTGACCGGCTCCTGCCCATCCAGCGCGAAGATTTCAAAGGGATCTTCAAAGCCATGGCTCCCCGGCCGGTCACCATCCGGCTCCTTGACCCGCCCATCCATGAATTCCTCCCCTCCGAACACCTGCTGGTGGACGAACTCGAAGAACTCGAAAAACTCCGGGACATCCTCCGGGGCATGAAAGTCCTCTCCGATGCAGTCGTCTTCATGAACCACTCAAAGGACTCAATGCCGCAGGTCCAGAAGTTCACCGACCCGGCACTCGTGGACGAGGCGATAACGAGAAAAGAGGCCATCCTTGACAAAGTGCGTGCATTGCACGAGGTCAATCCCATGCTCGGGCACCGGGGCGTCCGGCTCGGTCTCACCTTCCCCGAGATCTACACCATGCAGATCCGGGCAATCCTTGAAGCCGCAGCCGAATGCCAGAAGGCCGGCATCGAGGTCCACCCCGAGATCATGGTGCCACAGGTCTGCACGGCACAGGAGCTCAGGCGGGTGAAGATCTGGGTGGACGAGATCCGGTTCGAGGTCGAGGAGACCTACAAGGTGAAACTCGACTTCCGGTTCGGCTCCATGCTCGAAGTGGTCCGTGCCTGCATGCGGGCCGACAATCTTGCTGAGGAAGCGGAGTTCTTCAGCTTTGGCACCAACGACTTAACGCAGGCAACCTTCTCGTTCTCGCGGGAGGATGCCGAGAACAAGTTCCTGCCCATGTACAACCAGAGCGGGATTTTGCAGGACAATCCCTTCGAGGTGCTGGACGTCAAGGGCGTTGGCAGGCTCATGGAGCAGGCAGTCACCTGGGGAAGGCGGACCCGGCCGGACATGAAGATCGGGATCTGCGGGGAGCACGGCGGTCACCCGGCCTCGATCCGGTTCTGCCACTCGATCGGCCTCTCGTACGTCTCCTGCTCCGGCCCCCGCGTGCCGATTGCCCGGCTTGCCGCAGCCCACGCGGCGCTGCTGGAAGAGAAGAAAGCGGCGTGAGATTTTGTGCACTTTTTTTTGGTTTATCCAGGTTTTCTTTTTCAGCACACGGGATATTCCTCCAACGAATGAAAATGCGTGAGTTTTAAAAAAAACAAATCAGGATAAAATCCGGAAGATTTGACAACATTTATGAAATAGATATACATACATTTCCTAATGTCATCGCCATTCAATGACAGCACATCCTGCCTGCCGAGGGCGATCCTGCTGCTGATCCTGGCAGGTACCGCTGCATTGTTGATACCCCCAATATCCGCAGATTCGGCAATTACCATCACCGCACCCGGGGACCAGTCCTATTACCTGGGGGAAACGGTGGTTTTCACGGGTACGAATGATGAAACGGATGCTACCTACCTGTTCCTCATGGGCCCAAACCTTCCAAAGGAAGGGGCACAACTTACCTCACCGTACAACCCGGTAACCAGCGGAGATCCCGGCTCCTTTGCCACGGCAGCAACAAGACCGGATAACACATGGGAATATCCCTTTCTGACCGATAATCTTGGGATCGGTCCCGGAACCTATACTCTTTATGCCGTGACCCGACCGGCAGCAAAAGACCAGTTGACCGGTGGATCCTTTGCCACGATCAGCATAATCCTCAAACGACCGTTTGTTACCGCATGGATCTCTCCACAATCAATCATCAAAGGACAGCCGTCCACGGTCACCGGATCTGCGGATGGGGACCCGGGGGAGGTCCAGCTCTGGATTATCGGGTACGACTACGCGTACACGGAAACAACCACGGTAGATCCCGATTCATCGTATCGTTTTATCCTTAATTCACAGACAACAGAAAAAATTTCCAAAGGGCCCTGCTCGGTCATCGTCCAGCACCCGATGCAGAACAACCAGTTTGATGTTGTGGTCAGTGGCGATTTTGTCAAAAATCTCCAGATCAATGAAGGAAACGGGACGGGCGGTATGAACCTCTTCAGGATCCGTGGTGCAGGAAGCCTGCGGGGGAGCGACACGACAGATGCACTCATAAACGCAATCAACGATCCCAGTGTGGACGACACCTATACCCTGATCCAGACCGAGGTTGACGATACGGGCGTTTCAGCGTTCCCGGCACCGACAGCCACGACACGGCCGGCCCCACTCCATTACGCCCCGTTCGCTGCACTCGTACTGATTATGGGAATTGCCCTGTGGAGCCGGAGGTAACGGCCATTTGTTTTTTGAAAATTCCCCGGTTGTTTCACCGCTCATTTCCTTTTTTTCTGCTCTATTGAAATCATTTTTTTACGATCAGCCCGCTGTGGGGTTTGTTCGGCAACCTTATCGGGGCTTCACGGGGCAGATTACCGGTTTTTGCTCTGTAGAAACGCACATGAACGGTCGTTCACACCCGACGCATGAAAATGCCCGGAAAAAAACTGACGTCCTCGCCCGTATCCTTGCGCTCCTTATGGGGGCGGCAAGGCCCCCAACGTCGCGCAATGGTCGGGCTGCGGAAGCGATAGTGTTCCTTACGGATTTATGAGAGACCCCGGACAGAAGAAACAGGTAGAGGTATTTTCATGGGAAATCCTAACCGCCCTTTTTGGATTCGATGGCGATGGAGCCACGGGCGCCCTGGGTCTCGCCGACCCTCGCCTTTGTGGAGCATGAACGAGGTAGAAGATTTTTTGAGTGAAAATTGCTGAAATGGGGGTCAAGGGGGATCGCCCCCGCATGCTGCCTCCCCCTCTCTTGGGAGAGTGGGGGTCACCTTCACAAATTCTACTGAAGCGTTTCTGAAAGGATTTCACCAGAGCACAAAAAAGAGAATTATTCCGGTTATACCGGGAAGATCTTCTGTCTGAAGCAGGACACGGGCTTACTTCAGCACCCGGTCCAGCCAGTCGAAGAGCTCCTGTGCCACGAGGCTCCGGTTTTCCATGGTGCAATGGTTGGTCGCACCTTCGTCACTCGGGAGGATGACCATCTTCTTCTCCGCATTTGGCAGGCCATCCATAATCACCTTCTGCTGCCGCTGCACTTCCTGGCTCTTGTAATCGCCCTCGCCAACAAGGATCAGCGCCGGGACTTTCACCTCCGCCGGGTCGAACGTGAAACCCTTGTTGGCGTCAGCGAGACCTTCGGGGTTGTCCATCGGGACTCCCCAGCGCCAGCAGATAACTTTTACAACGTTTGCATGGAAGGAGGACCAGGTGGCCTTTTCTTCCGGGGTTGCGATGACTGCCGGCATGGTGGAAAAGAGCGGATAGGCATCAACCACGCCTGAATTCATGGCAATCGCGGCAATCCGCGGGTCCTTTGCTGCTGCCTCCGGCACAAAACCGCCGCCCCCGCTGTACCCGTACGCGGCAATCTTTTTGGGATCAACATCCGCCCTGCTCACGGCATAGTCCACGACCGATTTCATCGGCACGTCCATGTCGGGCCGGAAGGTTTTGTTCTTTGCCGGCATCATACCCTGTCCCGGCAGGTCAACGGTCATGAAATTGTACCCGCGGTCATGGGCCTGCGGGGCGATATAGAAGAACAGGTCTTCGGCAAAGGTCTCCCCGCCGCCAATCATGAGGAGGGTTTTTGCCGGCTTGTCACCGGATGCTTTCCAGAAATAGCCCGGTATGACCGTTCCCTCGTACGGGATCTCGATGTATTCCACCGGGGGATCAAACAATTTCCCGGCCTTCTTGAGCAATTCGCGGCTCTTGTCCGCCCGCTCCTTCATGCGGGGGTCGTCGGGCAGCATGGATATGAGCGAGATGCGGTAGTAATACGAAGCACGCTGGAGCTGGTCGCGGGCGCTCACCGCGTGACCGGCCGCAAGCGATGCTTCGCCCCGGGCCTCGGCACGCTGTGCCATCGCGTACCATTCGTCCTGCCAGCTTGCAGCATCGCCGTCCTTGATCTTTGCTGCGGTGTTGAACGCTTCGCCAATCTCAACGCCATGGTTCACGGCAGATCCTAAAATGAGCGTTCCGAAATGGAAGTCCATATCCGAGTCGGAAAAGTGGTAGCTGACCCCGGTATCGTGGGCATCAAAGACCGCAGTTGTCCCCGCGGCGCTGCCGGATTCCAGAGAAGCAGGGGCAGCGGCTGCCGCGGCCGTGACCGCAGCCGTAGGGGAAGTCCCGGAAGCCGGGGATGACCCGGTGGTGGTACATCCGGCAACAAGGAGAGCGAGCACGAGAATCGTGAAAACCGTGAGTGTTCTTTTCATCCTACTGTAGGAAGACAACGACCTGAATATAGTTTGTGTAATTGATCCGGGTGCCGCCACACCCATGAGAGATTCACCGGAATAATCCCTCAATTTAAAAAAAAAATTCCTCTGTAGAAACGCACATGAACCAATGAGGTTCACACCCGAATGATGAAAATCAGGGGTATTGGACAAAGGGATGGTCCCCC
>DUHF01000019.1 GCA_013331015.1 Methanoregula sp. | reverse complement strand
GCGTTTGTCGCAGCAACGGATTTGGTCGCATCTGGCTCACCGCCCATCATCGCACGGATAGCATCGACATTTTCTACAACAACATCCGCTTCCTGGTGGATGGCCTGGAAGAAGCAGAGCTCGTTATTGTTCGCATAGATGGATTCCTCGAAGATACAGTTCTCCCAGAGGTCGGACCTTGGCCGGCCAAGGTCCATGGCAAACTCCTTGAGTTCAGCGGAACTCTTGAGACCTGCAGTTTTCTTGATGAGCCCGAGGCGGGGGTGGGAATTGATCAGCGCGAGGACCCGCTCCTTTGTCACCGGCTTTTTGGTGGTGATCTGGATGGCATGCATATGCATCATCGTGGTCGGGACGATCATCGCCATCGTGGTGATGGAGATATGCGGTAAAACGGAGAGGACATCCGGGCCATGGTGGCTCGGCACACTCACGGGATCGAGAACGATGGCATCGATCGGTCCCTTCTTGATCTCGCCCGGATCGGATCCGCGCCGGACCATGATGGCGTGGACATGGGTGACGCCGTATTCCTTGTCAATCTCGTTGATGATCCGGCATAATCCCGTGGTGTTGCAGGACACAACCCGCACGAACTGCCGGCCAATGGCATCCTTGTAGTTGCAGGACGAGTTGAAGGAGAACCCGGCAAGGGCGTGCTCTTCCCCACCCTGCCAGAGGGCTTTTTTGCCCAGTTTTTCATAGAGTGCCTTGTTGGCAGCCCCGACTTTTCCGGGTGTGGCGTCCACAATGATATCGGCGGCCCGGCACATGTCCTCAACGCTTCCGGCAACCTTCAGGCCGGCTTTTTCGAATGCCTCTTTTTTGGAAATATCCGCAATATAGAGCGGGTATCCCCGCTGTTTTGCAACAAAAGCTTCTGCGTTCGGGCGGGTCTTGGATACTCCGATGACCTCCATGTCCTTCTGGGCAGCTACTGCGTCGGCCACGCGTTTGCCGATGGTACCATACCCGTTAATGGCAACCTTGATCATACAATGTTACATTGCGCCGGAATAAAAAAAACTATCCGAAAATATTCGGGCAGGGAAAAAATACCCCGGAAATCACCCTCGGGGATGGATCCTGGCGTTATTTTACAATTTTCCGCAGGATTTCAACAACATATATTTAAACCCTCCACAATAATAACAGAATAACCATGAATATCTCCTTTCTCGGATGTTCTGACACTCCATTACGATGGTGGCAGATCTCCATCATCGGGATATGTATCTTTTTAGCCGGCACTGATGCATTCTTCTTCACCACCATGTTCCTTGGCCTCCTGATCCCGCTCTTTGGCCTCCTTGCTCTTGTTGTCGGCATTGTCATGATCGCGTTCTCCCTCTGCTTCCGGGAGGATATCATCTACCGGTTCCCCATCTTTTTTGCCGGTATCATCTCGCTTGTTGTTGCGGCTCTCGCCATTATGGTACCGGGTCTTATCCAGCCCTCCATGATCATCGTCCTTGCTATCCTTGCCATCATCAACAGCATCCTGCTCATCCTTGTCGGGTGTTCACTTCCCGAAGAATGGAAGACCCGGCTTGTGATCGTGCTCTTCGGCATGCTGACCCTTTTTTTGAGTATCCTCATAGCCCTCTTCCCGGCACTCTCGGATATCGCGCTTGTCAAGATATGGGGTATTTATGCGTGGGTTATCGGCGCTCTCTGCATTGCTGCCGGATTCTCGATGAAAAATGCCGCGGTGCAGGAATCTGAAAACGTATCCATGCCCGTTCTGCCGTGACACCTGTTCTTCCCACCCTTTGCAGCGGGGGAAATCGTTTTGTAAGAGCAGGAGTGCCGGATGAACCAGCCCCAATTTATATGAACAGGCTCTGGGCTTTCACAACTTCCGTGCTGTCTTTTGCCGCAGCATACAGCTCCAGCGGTTCCCGGTTGACTTCCAGAAACCGGATCCCCCAGCTCACTTTTCCCAGGATCTCTGCTGCCCGCGTCTCCTCGCCCATGATATAGAGGGCAGCGGCAAGTGCCTCAACGGAGGAGAGCTTGCAGGGCTTCCCGAAGTTAACCGGGTTTGCTGCAACAAGGAACGGGAGTGCCCGGCGTACTCGCCATGAGCTGACCTGCCCGGTGTCCAGGACAACCCAGGAGCAGTCCAGCACGGTGATGGACCTGACAAACCGGTCGGCCGGTGAGAGTGCCTGTTCGGCAGTCGGGTCGAGAAGCAGAGTGTTTCTCGGTATCTGGGAAATTTTTGTGTATATCTTCAGAAATCCTGCTTTTTCAAGTTTCTTCACCGTACACTTCCGGGGGTCACAGCTGTTGTCCCGGTAAGCAAACAGGGGTATCATTGATCATCTTGTGCGTGCACACACTACTAATAATGTACGTGCTGTGCAGCCCCTGTATCCTCAATCCGCGGTTACGAGCTGACGGGATAACAAAACCCTCGGATATTGTTCTTTTCAACCGGGTACAGGAACGGTGCAGGAAGTTCTCTGTGGAGATGGTCCCCCTTCCCTGCCCTGAAACACTCTATCTTGGCTCCGGCCGAAAACCCGGCACATTCCTCGAACGCCTGAACAGCCCGGCGTTTGAGACCGTTCTTGACGATCTTGAAGGGGAGGTCAGGACCATCATTGACGATCGCGGCGCCCCGCTCTGCATCATCGGTGTCAACTCCTCCCCAACTTGCGGGGTGACCTCTACCTATTATGGAAGCAAAAGAGATGAACCTCCGAAACGCGCCGGCAGGGGCGTCTTCCTCTCGCGGTTCGCCGGCATCCGTGCCTTTGATGTTGCAGCGTTTGCCCGCTTCCGGATCTATCTTGCCGCCCCGCTCTTCTCTGAAGCGGAACGTACCTACAATGCCACGATTGCGGCGCTGTTAAAAAAGAACCTGTTCGAAGTGTACCTCCCGCAGGAAGCCGGCGATGATTCGGATACAAGAGGTGATGTGGAACAGCACCGCCTGTTTGAGAAGAACCTGCAGGCCATTGAAGAATCAGATGTAATCGTAGCGGTTATCGACGGGGCAGATGCGGATTCCGGCACCGCGTGGGAGATGGGCTGCGCGTTTGCTAAAGGAAAACCGGTCATTGCCCTGCGGACGGATTTCAGAAGGGTCGGCCATCATGAGCATGTCAACCTGATGCTCGAACAATCGGCAACCATCACACAATCAACCGATGACCTGCTCGCGGCGCTCAGGGCACCCTGCCGGCCCGGGCCAGACTCCTGAGATTTAGGCGATTTCCCGGATGAGGCAGGACTCAATATGAAAAAAATGGTTCTTCACTTTTTTTAGCAGGTAAAAAAAGGTTGGATTTCTCTGCCATGGTATCGTTTGATTCGCTGTGAGGCACCCCGTCTTGCGGGAGGAACCCCTCGTAATGGGATTTTTTCCGCCTTTCATCAACTTTTTTACCCGGATCCGGGTTTTACCACACAGATTGGGTAAAGGGTCAAAAAAACCTGCAGATATGTCGTAAAAACCACAAATTGCAATAACCTATATCACGCCGTTTACGAAATAGTACCTGATACGTTATGGGGAAGAAACGTGAGGAGCGCGCAAAGGGCCATTCACCGGCCGGCAGCGGATGCAATCTTGACGGGGGATACACCTCTCCGATAAAATCATTCAGGGATATTTCCGCTGAGACTATCCGGGATACGCTCCTCTCAAGCAGGTATGTCCAGCTCCTCCTCACCCTCACCCTCACCGGTCTTCTTCTCCGGTTCTACAACCTCGGGTACAACTCGCTCTGGCTGGATGAAGCATCCACCCTCACCTTTGCTTCGATGTCACTCCCCGGCATATGGGAGGCAACCACCGGCGGGGAGTTCAATCCCCCCCTCTTCTACTGGACCGAGCATATCATGCTGCTCTTCGGGAACAGCGAGGTGATTCTCAGGTTTGTTCCGGCACTCCTCGGAGTCCTCACCATCCCGCTTGTCTATGTTATCGGAAAGGAGTTTTATGACCGGAATGTCGGGCTCATCGCTGCCGCCGCGGTCACGGTCTCCCCCTTCCTTATCTTCTACTCGCAGGAGGCTCGTGCGTATACGATGATGATGTTCTTTGTCGCTGTTGCCATGATATTCTTCCTTCTGGCAATGAAGAGCGATGACCTGAAACACTGGGGCCTCTTCGGACTCTTCTCGGCCCTTGCCTTCTGGTCCCATTTTTATGGATTTGTCCTCATCGCTTCACTCGTCCTCTATGCCCTGTATGCAAAAGCCGGAAAGATACAAAAGGACCTCCGGAACCTGCTCCCCGTGGCAGTGGCAGTAGGCGTCTTCTCCCTCATCTGCCTCCCGCTCATTATTGTCACCATCCAGCTCTACTTTATCCGAACCGCGGGCGCTCCCACCTATGGGATCCAGGGTTTCGACCTGATCATCGAGACCTTCCGGCAGATGTCGGGTTTCTCCGATATCGCGATGGTCCTGATGCTCGCCCTCTTTATTGTTGGGATCGTTCAGGCGTTCATGACGGATCGGGACAAAGGGGTGTTCCTCGTCTCGCTCACCGTCCTTACCTTTGCGATCAGTATCATCCTCTCCTACCGCATACCGATGCAGCCACGCTACCTCATCTTTCTCACCATAATCTATTTTATCGCAATAGCCATCGCGTATAAGCCCGTCTGCTCTCTTCTGAGTAATCGCGGGGTCATCTACGGGTTCATGGCACTCCTCATTCTGCTGAGCGCCCCGACTCTGGCAGGATACTATGCAGGGTATTCCAAGGAAGACTGGCGGGGTGTATCCACAAGTCTTGGGGAGATGACAAACGAGGGGGACTTTGTTGTTGTCATGCCTGGCTACATCCTCCAGCCCCTGAATTACTATTACTCCAATACAACGGACAAGACGATCCTGTTTGGACTTTATACTGCAGATCAACTTGATGCCCTCTCTATCCGGAACACGCAGAATGCAACCGTCTGGTACGTGGTAACCGGTGACATCATGTCTGCCGATCCCAGCGGGGGAGCGGTTGGATGGCTTAAGGAGTTCACAACCCCCCGAATGCAGTCGAACAACATTGTCATCTTCTCATCCCGCTGAACGATTCCGGGCCTGAAATTCCATGTACGATCTGACCGTCATCATCCCGACCTTCAACGAGGAAGCAAACATCCGGAATATCGTCCTTGCCGTAGATGCGGTCTTCCGCGAGAACTCCCTCAACGGGCAGGTTCTTGTGGTTGACGACAACTCTTCCGATGGCACCATCCCTGCGGTCACGGATCTGAAGCGGATTCATCCCAATGTCGATATCCTTGTCCGGACGGAGGATCACGGGCTCTCCCAGTCGGTTGCCGACGGGTTCCGGCATGCGGCTTCCGAGGTTTTCGTTGTCATCGACGCTGACTTCTCCCATCCCCCGGTCCTGATCCCCCGCATGTACGAGGAGATCAAAAAAGGTTATGATGTTGTTATCGGCAGCCGGTACATGGAAGGCGGCGGGATTAAGGACTGGCCGCTCAAACGCCGGATCATCTCAACGGGCGCAACTTTCCTTGGCCGCCTCCTCTTCCCGGATGTCACGGACCCGGTGAGCGGGTTCTTCGCGGTCAGAAAGAGCGTTGTTTTTAGTGCTCCATTGAAGCCCCGCGGTTACAAGATCCTGCTTGAAGTACTCGGCAAAGGGACGTGGGAGAAGGACAAGGAGATTCCGTTTGAGTTTGTTGACCGCGAGGCAGGTGCAAGCAAGCTGAAACTGAAGACGATCGTGGAATATGCCCAGCAGGTCGTTGATATCAGTATCCACTCGTTTCTCCACCGTGACAATGCCGCGTGGCGGGAGTGGACGCGGATCTTCAAGTTCGGCATCGTCGGCCTCTCGGGGATCATCGTGAACCTTGGGATCCTCATCGGCCTTGTAGAATTGTTCGGCATCAGCGAGGATCTTGGTGGTCCGATTGCAACGGAATGCGCAATTATCAGCAATTTTTTCCTCAACGATCTCTGGACATTCCGTACTTTTGAGAACGGGAAGCACTCCAGCAGGTGGCGGCGCCTTGTGGCATTCAATGTCGTATCGGCTGGTGGGGCCCTGATCAATATCGGGATCTATCTGTTCCTGATCAATGTCTTTGCCGTCTATTATCCTCTGGCCCAGTTTATCGGGATCCTTGTCGGGTTTATCTGGAACTTTACCGTGAACCGCCGGTTCACCTGGAAGAAAGCCCGCCCAAAAAAATAGTCTCAGGACAAATCCATATTCAGTTTTTTCTCGCGTTGTACAGTACTAAAATAATTTCTCATAGATCTTTGTTTACGAGCACATGAACGTTTCATCATCAAACTCACCACCCAAAAACACGGATACCGATACCGAAGATGGCCTCTTGAGGTAACCGTCTCCAGAACGCGAGATTCGGGGATTCAAGATTCTCGAAATCCAGGCTGCCGTGAGGTCGGTCATTGTACCAGAGGATAAAATCATCGAGAGACTCAAACTCATACCTGAACCGACGATAGGTATCGAACCATTTCTCAATTTTCCCGTTAGTCTGGGGATGTTTAACCCGGGCTGGAATCGGTCGAATATCCTGCGATTCGAGATATCGTTTGAATTCACTATCCCAGTTCCCGTTTTCGTCGATCCGATGAGCGCCGAACTCGCTGCCATGGTCCATGATCAGTTCACGAAGCGAGCATATCGATCCATATTCCTGAACTGCTCGTTCAACGACGGCTATTGAATTCTCCGTGTTGATCGTGGCAAATTCATCGATTGACAGGATCTTTCGTGACGAGTCGTCCAGGATTGCACAGATCTTGAGTCCACTGACAGGATCTTCATGCCAGTCGATATGGCCTGCCGACATGCTGTGTTTCCGCTCATACCGGACCTACTTTCGCTGTTTTCGTTTGGATGTTTCTGCTTTGGCAAGTCCCCGGTCTATCAGATATCGATGTATCCGGTTATGAGAGATACTTACGGTATAGTCGTTCCATATCAGCTTCTCTAACAACCTCGCTCCATACCGAAAGCGTTCATATGCTTTTTCAATCACGCCAGATTCTTCATCGGTTACCGGTTTCTTTGGCCGTCCCATGGCCTTCCCGATATCTGGAATGATGCCAGTTTCCTGATACTGCTTCCATAACCGATCCACTTGTCGCCTCGTTATGTGTTGGATCTTCGCGATTATTCCTGACGATTCTTTCTTCTCTTTCTCACGAATTATCCACCGGATTTTCTTCTTACTTAACTTCATCGTTGAACTTGTCTTCGGCTCAACGTCTGATATAGGAAATACTTTCGGGACTGTACATGGAAATCCCATTGACTATTTTTTAAAAACTCCGACACCCTAAATCCTATTATTTCCTGAAGACCAATATCCATACATGTCCAACCTCACCGTCGCCGTCCTCGCCCCCCCGGACTATGCAAAGGATCTGGGAAAGAAGGGCACGACATCCGATATCACCTTCTATAACCTGAAGAAAGGCGATGCAACCGTCACCTTCATCGAGCCGACCCGGTACCCCGAGAAGCTCTCCAGTCTCTTCTATACCGTTTCCTTGTCAGACTGCGTGGTACTTGTCGTGAGCGAGATCAATGCTGCTTTTGGTGAATGCGTGCTGATGCTCCAGTGTGCAGGCAAGGCAAAGGGGTACCTGATCCTCAAGAACTACATCACCCCTGAACAGATCGCCCTGCTCATTAAGGACACCGTCATCGAACAGTATGAAGTCCTCGAAGAAGATATGGTCGGGCTCCGCGAGAAGATGCTTGAGATCTCGGTGAAGCAGACCGCCCACCAGAAAACCCACGAGACCGCAGGAAAAGGTTCAGTACCTGTTGATGCCCATTTCAACGTGAAAGGCGTAGGGGTTGTCGTTCTCGGCTCTGTAGCACAGGGAATGATAAAGAAACATGACACCCTCAAAGTCCTCCCGATTGAGAAGAACGCCCAGATCCGTTCCATCCAGAAGCACGATGACGATGCCGATACCGCGATCACCGGTGACCGGGTCGGTCTCGCCCTCAAAAACATCGAATCGGAAGATCTTGACCGCGGCTTTGTCCTGACAAACGATCCCGCAATCCGGCACGCAACCACCATCACCGGCAAAGCCGAGCTCGTGAAGTACTGGCCGGCCCCGTTAAAGGAAGGCATGGTCCTGTATGCCGGCCACTGGATGCAGTTCCTTCCCACCCGGCTGGAAACGGTTGTCGTAAAAGGCGATGAGTGGCGCAAACCCACGATCACCCTTTCGATGGAAAAGGACTTAGTCTATCCCCCGAATGCAAGGGTTGTTCTCCATTACCTCGAAGGCGGGAAGCTGCGGGTTGTTGGGTCGCTCGTTCTGGAATAGATCCATTCAAAAATTCTCCACCTTTTGCTGCTTTTTCCCCAATCAACTTATCTTTAAAAACGATCATCACTATTCTGATAAGCATGATTGGATGGATTATTCTGGGCGTTGTCGTCCTTGTCGTCATTGTACTGATCCTCTGGGTGGTTAGTATCTACAACCGGTTTGTCAGTCTGAAGAACGCATCGGAGGCATCTCTTGGCCAGATCCGGGTTGCCATGAAGAAGCGGCTCGACATGATCGACCAGCTCCTCGGCTCGGTCAAGAGCTATGCGAAGTTCGAGAAGGAGACCCTTGAGAAGGTCACTGCCATGCGGGCGAGCGTTGGCACTGCGGGCCCGGGCGACCTCAACAAGGTCGAGGCCGAGTCACGATCGATCTTCGGCCGGCTGCTTGCCGTGATGGAGAACTATCCTGACCTCAAGACTGCAGGGACGGTCACGAACATGATGGACTCCATCAAGGGCCTCGAGGACGAGATCGCCCGCCAG
The DNA here is from genome assembly GCA_013331015.1 of Methanoregula sp. Lineage (GTDB taxonomy): Archaea > Halobacteriota > Methanomicrobia > Methanomicrobiales > Methanospirillaceae > Methanoregula > Methanoregula sp11803u. The sequence goes on along the minus strand of DUHF01000019.1, from coordinate 1,232 downwards.
CGGTATACCTACAACAACATCTCGCAGGAATTCAATACCATGGTAGATACCATTCCCTCGAATTTCGTTGCAAAACTGATGGGCCTCATCAAGCTCGAGTACCTCCAGTTCGAGGAAGCGATCAAGACCGCCCCGAAGATCGAGTTCTAAAGGGTCGATCCCGTGAACGAGAAGACCCAACTGGCATGGGTGGTGGGAGCCGGGCTTGTGCTCGGCATCCTTGCCCTCATCGGAATCGCAGTACTTGGCCCGCTCTTTGAAGGAGATCTCACGGTCAGCTCCTACGAGGCGGAGTTTGGGGCGGACGGGGTGCTTGTTGAACACTACACGTACGATGTCGGGAGCGGGTACGAATACCGGATGCTCTACCGTATCTGGGAGGCGCCGGTTACCCTCGATACCCTGCAGGAGCCCTATATCAGATTCGTGTCCATGGATCCGGCATCCGGCACCACCGGGTACGTTCGGGAGAACGATGGAAGCGTAACCGTCTATAACTCGCCATCCCCTGACACCCAGGGGGATACCGTGAAAAACCTGGCCTACCGCAATGAAGTGGGCCTCTACAACCCCTCCTACTTTGACCGGGGGGAGTACGCCGCGACATACCGGTACGTTGTCCATCCCCCGCTCGAAACTGACGGTACTACCACCCATCTCAACCTCAAGCTGGCCGGGGACACCCACATCCCGTACCGTTCCGTGAAAGTCACCGTCCCTGCCACCGGCATCGATACCGTCTACGCATACCCCCCCACCCTTGTCACAGAACGGAGCGGGGACGTGTATGTCATCACGGGAAGCGTTGCCGCAGATGAGATCCTTGCTGTCGAGATGCTCGGATCACCCGACGCGTTTGGCAGCATGGACGGGTTCACGAGCCGGATGGACGATGTCCGGGGCCAGACCTCCTCGGGGGCTTTCTGGTATAACCTCCCCTACCATGCTGCAAACCTGGTAAATCTCCTTGGAAAGATTGCCGTAATCCTCGTGCCCCTGCTCCTTATCCTCATCTACCGGCGGTACGGGGTAGAGAAGGAGTTCACCGTTCCCGCCCACCTGAGCACCCTCCCAGGGACGGCGCTCAAACCGTGGCAGGTGAACCTCCTCTTCAAGGGGGATGCCATGGACTTTGACGAGGACGGCTACTACGCGACGCTGCTGGATCTCCACCGGCGGAAAAATATCATTATCAAAGAGAAGGGCGAGGGCAAAGGACTCCTCATCCGCGT
>DUHF01000012.1:2531-4328 GCA_013331015.1 Methanoregula sp. | reverse complement strand
ATTGCATGGACCTTTGCTCCACGGTCGAGCAGGGCACGGGTAAGAGCCCCGTTGCCCGGCCCGACTTCCAGCACCTGCCTGTCCTGCACATCCGCAAGATCGGCTATCCGGCTGATTGCGTGCGTGTCGATGAGGAAGTGCTGGTCGTGGTATGCTTTCATTTCGAGGTGAAGAGGTGATACTTGACTTCCTTGTCCTCGAGTTCCTCGAGGATCCGGGCCTGGATCATCTTCTCGGGATGGGGGAGGGATTTGATCCGTCCGCTGATGTCAGCAAAGCTCTCAAACGGCTTCCTGCTCCGGGCCTCCAGAATTTCCCACATAAGTTTCTTGCCGATGCCGGGAAGGAGATGAAGCATGTGCAGTTTGGGCGTGATGGAGATTGACTTGTTAAAGAACGTAATAAAATCCGCTTCCCGTGCCCTGACCACTTCCTCGATGATGAACGGAAGTTCCCCCTGTGCCGTATGCGTGAGTTCGGCATAGCCGATCCGGCGTTTCACGCGCTCGACCTTCTCGCGTTCGGCATCCCCGATGTAGACTTTCTCATGGAGATCGATGATAACACCGGCTTTTGGCACCAGCTCGAGGAGTTTGAACTGCTCGATTCCCATCGCCTGGACGAGGGGTTCACGCTTAAAGGGGGGACGGGGATCGTCCGGGTGCCCTTTTAAGAGCACATCGAGTACGATCGCATTGACCTCTTTTTTTTCCGCCTTCATACAACCTCACCTCAGAAGTGGGTCATGACGAGTTCGACAATAGTGTCGAGCTCTTCAGGAGAGAGCGTATACCGTTCCTTGGCAAAGATTGCCCGCACTTCATCGCGGTTCTTTGGCATGAGATTGGTGATCCGGTAGGCAATCTCGGGCTTCATCTTCTCCATTTTGGAGAGTTGTGCCACAAGGTCTGCTGCTTTGTCGGGCGTTGTCTTTGCAAGCTGATTGGCATGCTCGATACTGCGCCGGAATTCGTAGGACATCTCCTTTTCAGCGGCGATCCGTTCAGACTCTACCCCCAAAAGGACGCCACGCATCTCCGGAAGCGTGACCTTCTCTTCGCTAATTATACCTTTAACTTTCATGCCAATCACCTGACAGTGAGTTTACTTTTGTGCTTTTAGATGTTGTGGTCTGGCGATGACGGTCTTGTCAGCGTCACCATCGCGGATGGTGAGCATCCATGCACGGCCGCGCTGGCCGATGACCGTCCCGGTCTTGCCGTGGAAGCGGCGGTGGGGCATGCCCTTCTGGATGCTGGGCTCGACAACTACGTGAACCCGGTCACCGATCTCGAACCGCTGGATAACCGAGGTTACCGGCGGGAGCCCGCGCTTTCTCAAATCTTTCTTGAACTTATACCGTGTCTTCTTTCGTGGACCATTGTGATGTGCCATGGTTTATTCTCCCTCCTTTGCTCCTTCCACCTGCGTTACGTCGAGGCTGGTGACGTGAGCCTTCTTTCCTAGGATCTCGGCAAGACTTGGGATGGTTCTGCCAGAGTCACCCGATACGAGTTCCTTGATGTAGAGGCCGGCTTCGCCCAGGACTTCAACAATAAATTTTCCGTCCTGCTGCCCTGCACACTCGATATCGAGGACCTTTCGCTCCCGGATCTTGTCTGCTCTCCGGTGGGCGACCCGTTCGGGCGTGCGCTGCTGTATTGTGACGCCCTTTAAGGTTTTTGTGGCATTTGCGAACTCATCCGCAGAGACTGCGCCGTCAACCTCGACCAGGATCCTGTATTTTTTATGCGCTTTGTTTGATTTAAGGGTTTCCACCTCTGCACGATCTGCCCA
>DUHF01000012.1:0-2386 GCA_013331015.1 Methanoregula sp. | reverse complement strand
AGTTCCTCGACAGAGTCCAGGTACTGGGCGCCGGTGAAGTTGCACTTTTCGCACCCCCTGCCCCGGCACTCACGGCAGTCCCAGTGAGTCTGGGGGATGCCCCGCTCAAACTTCTGGTACCGCCCGTAGAAGAAGACCGAGTTGACCTGCACTTCCACGTTGCCGCCCAATGCATCGAGGATGATCACCACATCGGGTTTTTTGAAATCCACCACTTTTCCGGTCCGCGCCGAGACCGCCTTACCCACTTCCCGGTTCACTTCCGACTTGAAGGGTTCGGGGTCGGCAAGCGACAGGTCGCTCCAGACCATCTCCTCGTTCTCGGCAATGAGCGGGGGTACGCGGCAACCGACAAGGAGCGTTGAGAACTCAAGATCTTTGACCGCTTCCACGACACGGTCTGCCCAGAGCGGGATGTTGTCAAAGAAGTTCCCGCAGACCCAGCAGCTGCCGGCATCTTTCTTGTAGGGGATGTTTGTTGCCAGCGCGTGGCTGATTCGCAGGCCCCGCCCGCGCTCGTCATTCGAAAGGCCAAAGGAGCGTTTCCCGAAGAAACGGCCCAGGCAGTGATCGCATATCCCGCCATAGGCAAGGATAGCCGTTACCGTCTCGTTCATGTCCATGATGCAGTTCTCCGGTCCAGTTCATTGAGTAATACGGTGATCGTGTGATCGGCATGCAGGCACTTTGGCCCTGCCGAATAGCGCGGGCAGTCACGGAGCAGTGCCTCTTCTGCCTCCGTAAAGTTCAGGTGGTCCGAGAGGATAAAGGCATCCGGAAGCTCCGCTGCCTTACGGATATCCGTCCCGTTCTCATCAAGCACCGCAAACCGGTGTTCACCAAGGAGTCGTTCAAGGCCGCCTTTCCTGATGAACACTCCCTGGGCCGCTTCCCGGAACTCGCTCCCGCAGGGCGTATCGATGACTTTTTTGACCAATGCCCCGGCGCTCCGTTCATCCGGTGAGAGGGACCGCACCAGGGCACCGGAAAATTTCACCGTCTTTGGCCCGGCCGGCTCCCCGCAGAGGATGAGGTAACAGTCCACGTTCCTGCGGAGGTCATGCGAGAGGAAGAGCGACGCATTCACGCACCGGCAGAGCACGTCCATGCGCCCGCCGCTCCCGGGCAGGTCATTGAGGGAGAATCCCCCGTCCGTCCGGGCAAGGTGCCCGATGATGGCAAAGGACGTCATCTCACTGCATACCGCTGAAGCGCTTCATTAAGCGCTGCATGTTGAATTTCCCGCCGCTTGCGCCCCGCATGCCTTTGAGGGTCCGCTGCATCATCTTGTAATACTTGAGCAGTTCGCGCACTTCGTCGGGGGTTGCCCCTGCACCATGGGCGATCCGCTGCATGCGGGAACTGTTGATGAGGGGCGGATCGTCGAGTTCACCGGGTGTCATCGAGTCCATGATGATCCGGTACCGCACCATTTTCGTACTGGTGACGTCATATACCCCCTCGGGCAACTGCATGTTTCCAAGCGGGAGCATTCCCATGATCTGTTTTAAGGGGCCCATCTTGTTGAGTGCTTCAAGCTGCTTGTACATGTCACGGAGGGTGAATTTGCCCTTCATCAGGGCGTTGACATCAACATCTTCGGGTTTGAGTGCCTCACCGGCCTTCTCCATGAGGGCTTTCATGTCGCCCATACCAAGGAGGCGGGAGATGAACCCGTCCGGGTCAAAGCGTTCGAGATCCTCGATCGTCTCCCCGCTTCCCATGAACGCGATCCCGCTCTTGGTCTCGGCAACGGCAGACATTGCCCCGCCGCCTTTGGCGGTACCGTCCATCTTGGTGATGATGACCCCGTCGATCCCGATGGCCTCGTGGAACCGCCGGGCCTGCTCACTTGCCTGCTGGCCGAGTGCTGCATCGATGACAAGCCAGCGGTGCGTTGCTTTGGTGAGCTCGTTTAAGTCGATGATCTCCTGGATGAGATCCGGTTCGAGTGCGTGCCGCCCCTGGGTGTCGACAATGATCAGTTCCTGGTCCTTGAGGGCAACAAGACCTTCCCGGGTGATCTTTATTGCATCTTTCTCCTGTGCATTGCCAAAGCACGGGACGTGGACTTTCGCACAGAGCGTCGAGATCTGGTCAAAGGCACCCGGCCGGAAGGTGTCGGCACAGATGACCCCGACTTTCATACCCTTCTTCTGGAAGTACCGGGCAAGCTTTGCCGTGGTCGTGGTCTTTCCGCTGCCCTGCAGCCCTGCCATCAGGATCGTCTGCGGCTCCAGCCTGACCTCGGTTGATGCCCAGACGAGACGGACCAGTTCCTGGTACACGATCCGGAGCACATGCTCACGGAGGTTCATGCCCTTTGGGAGATCCTCATCAAGGGAACGGCTGCGGATCGCTTTACTGAGCTCCATCACGAGCTTGA
>DUHF01000325.1 GCA_013331015.1 Methanoregula sp. | reverse complement strand
CGACCGTGATATCCCGTATCGCCTCAATGGCACCGATGATCTCATCTTTCTGGTTGTAGAGTGGGCTTGCCTTCCCCATCAGGACCTTTTTTTCCCCCTTCGGCCGGGGGAGATCTGTCTCGGCAATCAGGACATCTTTCTCACGGGTGATCCCTGAATAATTTTTCCGGATCTCCTCTTCAGATTCAAAGATGAGATCGATGAGCATGGGGCGCCGGGATCCATAGAACGGGATCGCGTACTCATACTCCCCTTTCCCGACAATATCCTCAGCCAAAATCCCGGTCATCTCCTCGATGGCGCGGTTCCATGCGATCACGGTCCCCACACGGTCGATAGCAAACGTGGCATCGGGAAGGAAGTTGATGATATCGTTGAGCATCTTCTCCGATTCCTTAAGGGAACGCTCTGCCTGCCGCCGTTTCACGGCCTGCCGGATCTTTGAGGCAAGTTCGGCAAACTGCGCTTTGACATCGCCGCCTTTCTGGAGGTAAAAATCGGCCCCGTTGTTGAGCGCCTCGATCACGATCTCCTCCCGGCCCCGTCCGGTGAAAAGGATGAACGGGATATCGCTTTTTTTCCTGCGGACCTGTTTCAAGAGGCTGATCCCGTCCATATCCGGCATCTGGTAATCGCAGACAACGACATCGTACGGGTGCTCTTCCAGCCGTAAAAGTACATCGAGCGGCGACTGTATCGTGTCCACCCTGAGGTCACCGGCCTGCTCCAGAAAAATCCTGCAGAGTTCGAGGAGGTCCGGCTCGTCATCGACATACAGGACAGAGATCATTATCAATGACTTACCTGCATCAGGTATATCTTTTATTGTGGCGGGAAACGGGCAGGAGTTTTTAGTGCTTTGGGTCAGATATAAAAATTTCCGGTTCACAACCCCTGGGGGACTGCAGCAAGGGAGCGGATCATCCTCTGGGTCTCTTGGGGAGTGCCGGTCGTGTTGACGAGATAGACGGTGGTCCGGTTTAAGAGTTCTGTCAGGTAGCGGGTTCGGATGGCCTTCTTGTAGGGATTATTGACCAGAAGGTGCGGGTTGAAATAATGATTCTCCTCAAACATCCCAAGCGCCACTTCCGGGTTGAGGGTCTGTACGGTATTCCGGTCCTCCGGGTCACGCTTGAGGACGATGATGATCCGCAAGGTGGTGAGCGGCAGGATCCGGCCCTTCCCGATGATCCACCGTATATCCGCAACCGCCCTGCCCTCCCCGTCATAGTCGCCTTCCTTGACCAGCCCCTCAAACTCCTTCCAGATGATCTCGAGATCCTGCCGGATATAGAAGTTCTTCTCAGAACCATAGGCAAGGATCTCCGGCCCGAAGACCCGGGAGAAGAACCAGTCATCGCTGACGATACGGGTATGGGGATATTTCAAAAGCCCGTAGGTATGGGTGGTCTTTCCTGCGCCCGAAGCACCGATAAGGCAAAGACCGGCTCCCGCAATATCCACGCAGGCTCCATGGATGGAGAAGATGCCGTGCTCGTCTTCAAGAACATCCCCGGCAAGGCTGAGCGCAAGGGATTTTACCCAGCCATAGTACCGGAAATTATACAAAAACGCGGTCTTTGAGACCGGTTCAAAGAGGACGGTATCCGCTGGGTAGGCCGGATCATCAAAGACATACAGCCTGCCATGGGACCGAACGTTCTGGGACATGGAGTAAAAGTTCTCCTGCCACGCCTCCTTCATCACCACATCTGTGGATAAAAATTTGATACAGCAACCGTAAATCTCGGATTTGATCTCGTACCGGACCCGGGGGCTGAGACACTGGACGAGGGTCTCCTTGTCTTCGGGGGATATCAGGGATATTGTGTACATGGCCTCACCAGAGTATCGCTGATCTATTCAGATATCCATGCCGGATGATAAAATATTGTGCCAAAAAACCACCTGCGGTTACCGCAGGTATTATCGTGATTGGGGGAGATGAACGTTCATCATGAGTCAGAGTATCCCCCGGGGAGTATTTGTCGTGTTTTTTGTCTTCCTCCTCACCTGCGGGTGCAGTTCCGAACCCCCCCTAAAGGAACCAACGGTCACCGTGACGGATATCACGCTTGCCGATATCTCGCTCCGGTCGATGACGATCAATACCACAATCCTGATCGACAACCCCAATCCCGTCGGGGCGAATCTCAACAAACTCGCCTTCAGCATGTATTACCTTGACGGCACCCCTCAGTATCTGGGTCATGGCGAGCGGTACGAGGTCGATATCAGGGAAAACGGGAACACCAGCATAACGATACCGGTCACGGTGAGCAATGTGCAGGCTCTCAAGGCAATCGGCACCCTTGCAAAGGAGGGTTCGATAACCCTGAAGGTCAACGGTTCGGCATTCATCGATGTAGCGGTTACCGAATACGAGATGCCGTTTGAGCAGAGCAGGGAATTTGCAGCAAGCGAGTTTGATGTGTACTTCCCGGTCTCAACCATTGCGTCCCTCAACGTGACCGAAGGTATCCGGACGGCAAAGGATCTCTTCTCGCAGGTAACCGGGTAAGACCGCCATCCCCATTCATTTTGTGCCGTTTGAATTCCGGTATCCAGGAACGTGTCCCCGCGGGAGCGGCCGGGAATGGGTTTTTTTATCGTACCTGTGCCAATCTCATACCACAGATCATGATGACTCCCAGGGATCACAGCCCGGTATTTTCTATGTCGCCGCTTGCCGCCCGCTATCCTGAGCCGGAGTGGCAGCCGGAGAAGACTTGCCGGTGGATCGTTGTGCAGGGGAGTAATGTTCTTGTCTCAAAAGGAGATCGCCCCACGGTTATCCATGCCCGCTGCCCCGAACCGGGCGAAATTGATCGTGAAGGGATCCAGTACCTGGGCATGGGGGACAGCGTTCCTTTTTATGCAGTCGGGCTCCCGGCCGCAAGCTCCCTGCCGGAGGGTTACGAGCTTACCGGTGCCCGCGAACTGTACGGGAAGGTTCCGGACGAAGAGATGGCCCTTGCCGCGTATTCCCTGCGGATAATCGACTTTGACCGCTCCACCCGGTTCTGTGGCCGGTGCGGGAAGAAGACCCGCCCCTTACGAACCGAACGGGCAAAGTTCTGCACGGACTGCAACCGTATCGTCTATCCCCGGCTCTCCCCGGCAATCATTGTCCTGATAAGGAAGGGTGATCAAATCCTGCTGGCACGCTCCCCCCGGTTCCCGGAAGGATTGTACAGCGTCATCGCCGGATTCGTGGAGCCCGGGGAGAGCCTTGAGGAGACCATCCACCGGGAAGTCTCTGAAGAGGTGGGGGTTGTGGTAAAAAATATCCGGTATTTCGGCAGCGAGCCATGGCCGTTTCCGGACTCGCTGATGGTAGGATTTGTCGCCGATTACGCGGGCGGAGAGATCGCCATCGATAACAAAGAGATCGAGGATGCCGCATGGTTTGGAAGGGACACCCTCCC